>DATGXG010000061.1 GCA_035299085.1 Bacteroidales bacterium
ACTATAGTTTTTTAATAAACCTGATATGTTGACATTGGACCGAATCACCCCGCCTAAATTATCAATGCTGTCAATGCCGCCGAATTCTTTCAAATCCTTGAGATCAATCAGGGCGTTCAGATGAGAATTAAAATAGGGTGATTTGAGGTTTTTAAAGTCAAAACGACCATTTACAAAGCCTTTTCCTAGCACAGCAGACATGGTATCAATCTGAAGCCTGAAATCAGCCGCATTCCAGCCTGAAACCGTACCTTTAAGCATCAGGCCGGTAACTGATGACCTGGTCCTTGTATTCCTGGCTATGCAATGATCAAGTATGAAATCCGAACGGACCATAAGCCTTTTTTTGGCCGTAAGTTCCCCTTTCACAGTAAGATTAAGTTTACCGTTTCCACTGAAAGCATAATCACCGGTTGAAAATCGGGTGGAGTAGGGAATGATTGACATCAGCTCATCCAGGCCGAATTTTGGTATACTCAGTGTAAGATTAATATTGCTGTGCTTTCCCCCGTTGTATTCAAGACTTATATCTCCGGCGGCTTTATTGAGCTGAACCTTGCCTGATGGAATCCGGATATGATAACCACCCCAGGCCATTTTTACAGCAAGCTGAAAATCAGCATTCTTAACAAGGTTTTTCTTTAGTACGTCCAGGGAACCGATTCGTAAATTTCCCTTCGTGTCCCCTGATAGTATATTCCCGGTATAATTTCCCCTGAAATGCAGTTTTTCAACCCGTGCAATGAGATTTACATCATTAGTGAGTGAAACTACACGAAGTTTTGTATTATAAAATTCGATACACCTTAAATTAACCGAATACCCGGCAGATGAAGAATCCGATGATTTCCATACCGAAAGGTTATGCCTGTCCTTATTGTCGAACAGCACATTTACGGTTCCATCGTTAACTACAATTTTTTTCAGTTCGTTTTTTTTCCGGAGCATTTTAAGCAGATCGAATTGCATGTACACGCTGCGGGCCTCTATAAGAGTATCAGACCATGAGTGGCCAAAATCACGCCGGGAGAATTCATCCCCGCTACGAAGCACCATATCGGTAATTTCAACTGTAATTTTAGGAAAGCCTTTGAGTAGCCTGAAACGGATGTCATCCATCGACAATTCCGTCGTAAGATGTTCACCCAGGTAACCCTTTAAATATTTGATTACAGCCTTTTCATAATATGCAGAAAGAATGGCTGAACAAATACTTACCAGTATAATGATTCCTGCAAGTGTAATCAGTATGTACTTGGCTGACCTGCGGTAAAAACCAGTATTGTCCATATTCACATGAAATGTCAAATATAGGAAACTCCTTAATTGGCACAATTATTACCAATGCTTCGCAAAAGTATTGTGAAAAATCAGAATTCGGGAATTAATTGCTGATAATACGAGACCTGTTTTCAGCAGAAGTTTCGGTTGTCTTCAAATAGCGGTCCATAACAGCCATTAAAGTTGAGGCATCAAGCGGTTTTGGCACATAATCATCGCAACCGGCTTGTCGGATTTTTTCATTATCTCCTGCCATGGCATATGCTGTCTGGGCAATCACAGGCAAATCAGGATTCATGGTTTTAATGAGGCGGGTGGCCTGAAGTCCATCCATAACCGGAAGTTGGATATCCATGATAACAAGGTCAAGGCGTTCGCCTGATTTTACCACATCCACGGCCTTTTTTCCATTTGAAGCATGAATGATTTCAACCTGTGTTTTCCTGAGAAGTTCATTCAAAAAACGGAAACTGATCTGATCGTCCTCAGCAATAAGCACTTTACGTCCGTTCCAGTTATACTGAACTTCGGGCTGTGCGCTTATTTGCCTATGTTCCGGCAGAATGGTCGGTTTAAGATAGGGAATTGTGAACACAAAAGTTGTTCCTGTGCCCGCAATGGAATCAACCCACATTTCACCTCCCAGCAGCTGAACAAGGTTCTTTGAAATGGCAAGACCAAGACCGGTTCCTACGATGTTTTTTTCTTCTGATGTCCTGGCTCTCTTGAACCTTTCAAATATCATGTTCAATTCTTCCCTGGACATGCCGGGGCCGGTATCTTTCACATAAAACTCTATAAGAGTTTCTTCCTTTATGTGATATCCGAATTCGACAAAGCCTTTATCAGTGAATTTTATCGCATTATTAATGAGGTTAACAAGGACCTGCCTGAGCCTGAAAGGATCGGTTTTAAGAAAAACGTCTGATGATGATGGGTCATCCTGTAAAAAAGAAAGAGCTATATGCTGTTTGTTGAACTTATTCCGGGTTTCCAACGAAGTATTCAATAATTCAGCACACAGGGCATTCAGATTACAGTCCTTTTTAACGATTTTAAGCTCTCCTGCTTCAATTTTTGCTATGTCGATGATATCATCCACCAGGTTAAGTAAAATCTCGCTGCTGGTTTGAATATATTGCGTAAAATCCTTTTTCTGAACTTCTGGTATCTGCTCCGAAGCCAGGAGATTTGAAAACCCGATGATGGAGTTCATGGGTGTCCTTATCTCATGCGACATATTGGCAAGGAAGGAGGATTTTAATTCGTCTGAAGATTTCGCTTTACTTGTTTCCTGCTGCAGAGTTTTAATATAATTAACCTTGTCGGTGATGTCCACTATAATTCCCCTTTTTCCTGCAATTTTACCGTTGCGGATGATATTGTCGGTGTAAACAGATACCGGGAAACGGCTGTTATTTTTACGAATGGCGCTGAATGTGGAATTTTCAATTTTGCTAATACCAAGAATGTCCTCAGCATTTTCGGATACAAGGGTTTCAATCAGGTTGAGTCCGTCATTCAGTTCTCTCTCACTGTAACCGAAAGCCTGGTACCAGGCTTTATTTACATACGAATAATTACCGTATACATCCGTCTCAAAAACACTTTGCGGGAGCATATCAGCCAGTTCACGATATCTTTGCTGGTTGTCATCCGCGTTGCGCATGGCATTGTCGCGCTGTTTCTCCCATATTTTAAGCTGTGAAAAAAGGTTTCTGAATTCACCATAAATCTGTTTGATTTCCTTTGCTGAATTCTGTAAATCAGGAGCATGGTTTGAATCAGCGTCGTTTGTCGACATGGCTGAAATGTAGCTTGTAAGTGCTTCGATATGTGAGGCAATATAGCGGGTGGCATGTAAACTCAGGCCCAGTGCTAAAGCGAAAACAAGAATTACAGATATAATATAAAACATGCTGAGTCGCGCCAGTATCACTTTTTGCGCGGAAGCGGTCTTTGAGGAAATGGTGTTGAACGATTTTTCTATTTCAGCACCCAGCTTATCCAGTTGCGCCCTTAACGCAATGTTTCTGTCCAGTCCTGAAAGGCGATCGATATCAACAACCCTCATGAACGACCCGGTATAATTGCTGACCAGGCTCATAGTCCTGTTCTTTTCTAATACAGAGAGCTTACTGTTTCGTGAGATTTTGTCGCCCAGGTAAGCCAGTTGGTTTTGCATCGCCTTAACTGCGGCTGTATCCTTATTCTGAAAATAGTAATTTTCAATATTCCGCAAACGCAGAATATCTTTATTTGTAAGTCCGGGAGCTCTTTCAAGCATCGAAGCATAATCGGCAAGTTCTCCCTGGAGCCCGAAATTCCTGTAACCGCGCTTGTACACCAGATAAACCAGGCTGTCGAACACAGCATTGTAGCGGTTCATTTTATTATCAAGAAAAGCCAGATCCGCCGAAATTCCCAGTTTTGCTGTTTCTCCCGAAGTTCTTATCTGTTGTAAAAAAGTACTCAGATCTTTGCTTTGTTCCTGGTGCCTGACCAGGTATGAACTTTTTCCCTCTGTAAAGAAATCCTGATTGGCTGATTCAAGTGACAGAAAATTGTTGATGTTTTTGCTGTCTCTCAGGAACGCAATGTTCAACGAATTGATCCTGTCCGCTACCGAAGAAATATGTTTTTCTTTATTGTTGAAGGCCAGGTTAACCGGAACCAGGATACCGGCAATAAGCAGCATAAAAACTATAAACCAGACAAGGAGCCTGTTTCGGATAGAATTTAGCATGCTGTCATTTGTGTTAAGATGATTAAACCAAAGTACTGAATTAAGAAATACAGGATTGGAATAAAAACAAAAAGTTATTGACAGGTGTTAAAAATCCTTCAATAGTTATTAAGAAACAGGTAAAAAGATTAGACAAAAAATTAAAAGGGCGAAGTTTTTACTTCGCCCTTTTTTGTTTCAAAACCGTTTAGGAGTTCAGAATTTTCGGAAATTAAAAGTTGAATGACAGACCAAGGCTGAAGGGATGTAATTCAGGACCTTTATCTTTTACAAACATGGTAGTCATGTAGTAATCACCGAAAACGCTGACATTACCGAAGCCGGCCCGGGCTGTAATACCATAGCGGAACGGATTGATGTTGAAATCGTCTCGGTTCTTGTCCTTGCTTTTCCCGTTTTCTTTATAAACAACCTTAGTATGGGAACCGATTTTTAATCCTCCCACGATGCCTACTGAAAGGAAAACTCTCTTCGACCTGATTGCATTGGGAAACTGCACTTCAAGAATAACCGGAACCCGGAGGAATGTGGTTGTCAGTTTACTTTTGCCCACATTGCCTGTAAGAGCACTGTCAACTACATAATCGTTCAATTCTACTATCGTATTGTTGTTGTCGAAAAAATAATTGTTTAATTCAACTCCCAGTCCGGTAACAATTCCTAAATGCGATGTTCCAAATCCCAGGCTGTATTGGGCAAAATTGATATTGGCTACCCATGACCTGCCGGTATTCAGATCCATAAAAGATGCGTCTCCCGTTCTGGAGAGGGAAAAGTCATTATCAAGGAAATTATTGATACCCCACTCAAATCCGGCCCAATGTCCCCTGAATTTAGGATTTGAAATCCGGGGATGATCAATTCGGCTTATTTTTACGTCAGTATCGTCATTGTTTTCAAGAATACGGATTTCCTTATTCCCGACACGGATACTGGTTGAATCGGGATGGTCTCTTACCTCGAGCACAGGACGTTCTCCAACCTTAACATAGGTAGTATCTCCATTTTCGATTACCTTAACCACATCCCTGTCCATCACTCTTACGTTCGTTTCATCCGATTCGTCATCTACAATAACCGGTTCGGAAGAATTGTCATTACGCGGTTCCACTTTCTCATCCTGGTCCTTGTTCATGATGCTTTTCAGCGAATCGAGTTCCTGGGCGTTTATTGCAGAGCAAAATACAGCCACAAGCAATAAAGTATAAAGCTTTTTCATGTTTTAATCGTTTAATTAAATATTGATTTGTTTATCTGTCGGACGTACAGGTAAGCGAAAAGTTACAGGCTATTTTACTTTTGAGCCTTCAATTGAATAACTTTCGGTGTTAACCTGCAAACCGTCGGAAGTTTTGGCAAGTGAAAGCTGTGATTCGGTAAGGTAATTAATACCTGAAATAGCCTTTTCTGCTGTTTTCCAGAAATCGATGTGCGAAACGATTGCCTGCAGCATATTTTCGGAATTCACAATATCATTCCACATATTGCGGGCCGGATTCTTCTTTGGGGCATTGCCCAGCTCAGGCAGCGGATATTCGGATCCATCAAAAACATTTCCACGCAAAGGTTCTATAGAAGCCAGCGTGATTTCTTCAACTATATAGGGCACTTCATCAGAAGCAGTATTTTTGTCTGAAGGCGACAATGGTGCGGATGTATTGACTGCAGCAGCCGATGAAAGCCTTACTGTGTGGTGATTTTTATGGACTGTTGTTTTTTGGGGAACCAGGATTTCCAGTTCGCTGAGCCCGGCCGCAGCCTGACCGGTCTGTCTGCCTGCAGGCATGAGCCAGATGATAAAGAGTATAGCCGCTGCAATACTGACGGCAAAATAAAGGATCCTTACAGGAACAATTTTTCCTCCCTGCTTTTTAAGGGATTGTTTATTTTCAAACAGGATGTTATGATCCGGTTTAAGTTTCATATTCCTGTACGCAGCAAGGTCTTTTTCCTTTCCAGGATTCATTTCAATGTATTTGTGCAGCCGTTTTTCCTGGTTCGGGTTTAACAAACCCTCAACACTGGCGATACAGAATTCGTCGAAGTTTGTCGGATTGATGTGCTGTATATCCTGAAAATCCTTTTTAAGTATGTTTTTGTTCACAAAAACCTGGTCACCTGTATCCAGTTTTTTAATTTCGTTTTCAGGCAGGTAATTGTCAAATTCAGGATTTTCAGCCAGAAAAGCCATAAGTTCTGCTGTAAACACCGGATCGAGGTTGCCTTCGATGTAATCGAGCAGGTACGCTTCAAAATTATTGCGGTTAATCGTCATGGCTTCTAAATTACAGATTCAATACTACCGATGTAATTTTTCAGGAACATTCTGCCCCTGAAAATATAAACCTTTACCTGTGATTCTGTAAGTCCGGTAATGCCGGCTATTTCTTCGTAGGAATACCCTTCGTAGTCCCTTAACATGATCACACTGCGCTGATCTTCCGGAAGTTTCTGCACAGCCTGGTCAAGCAGTTCGGACAACCCGGGGTTTTCTGCCGGTGCAACGTGCTGGTCGTGAATGCCGGCGTCAAATGTTGTGCTTCTTTTTTCCTTACGGATCATATCAATCATTGTGTGATATGCGGATGTGAAGAGATAGGATTTCACTTTGGAGGCGGAGACTTCATCCACTTTCAGCCAAAGCTTTTCATAGGTGTCCTGCACGATATCCCGCGCTTTATCGGTATTTTTTATGTTCTTCAGGATAAAGCGGAAAATACCGTCAGAATGATCATCAACCGATTTGTTGTACTCAGCAACAGTCATCAGAATTCCGGATTTCAGGAATAGGACGTTTGAGATTAAGAAAAGTTACTGAAAAATGTGATAATTTGCCAATGAGCTAATTTGCTAATGAGGGAATGTGTGAATGCAAAAATGCCAATGAACTAAATAATTAGCACATTGGCACATTATCTCATTGGCACATTAATTTACTCCTTCAGCGCCTCTGCACCACCGACTATTTCGAGAATTTCACCGGTGATGGCGGCCTGGCGGGCTTTATTGTAATTAAGTTCGAGCTCGCGGATAAGATCCGTAGCATTATCGGTTGCCTTATGCATGGCAGTCATGCGGGCACCGTGTTCAGCAGCGTTAGACTCAAGCATGGCCCTGAAAAACTGCACTCTCAGCGTGTAGGGGATCATTTCATTGATGATATCCTGTCCCGAAGGCTCAAGGATATAATCTGTTTTTGATTCGTATTTATCATCAGCGTCGGTTTCACCGATCAGGGGAAGAAGAAACTCCTCGGTTATTTCCTGTACAGCTGCATTTTTAAACTGGTTGTAAATGATCTTGATTACACCGTATTTTTGTTCAATGAAGTCCTGTATAAACTGGTTTGTAAGTTCACTTGTTTTTTCAAAAGTGATTTTATCAAACAGCTGATGGAAGGTGGCTGTTACCTTGAAATTTTTCGATTTTAACTGGTCAGCGCCCTTTTTTCCGATGGCAATGATATCTACCTTACCCTGGTTGTATGCTTCCGAATAATGTTCGTGTATGCTCTGGATGGCTTTCTTTACAATATTTGTATTGAAAGCACCGCAGAGTCCGCGGTTTGATGTAATTACGACAATCAAAATCCTTCCGGCATCGGACGAGCGGGTGAACACATTTTCATGATTCTCATCCAGTCCGCTGCCCGCGTGTTTCAGCACATCATGAAGCTTAATGTAGAACGGACGTAACTGAAGGATGGCATCCTGAGCCTTACGCAGCTTGGCAGCCGATACCATTTTCATGGCACTGGTGATCTGCCTCGTGGATTTCACCGAATTCAGCCGGATCCGTATTTCTTTTAGATTTGCCATATATTTTCAGGAAAACCGTTTATTGCAACCGTTCGATAATTTCTTTGGCGATATCGGTCAGTTTCTTTTCCACATCGTCATTAAACTTGCCCTCTTTCAAGGTATTCAGCACATCTTTATGTTTCAGGTCAAGCAGGTCAAGAAACTCGGTTTCGAATTCCCGTATTTTTTCAATCGGAAGACCGGCGAGCAAACCACGGGTACCGCAGAAGATGATGGCAATTTGTTTTTCAACGGTGAATGGCGTATGGAGGGGTTGCTTCAGAATTTCAACGTTCTTGGCACCTTTATCCAGCACTGACAGGGTTGCGGCATCAAGGTCGGATCCGAACTTCGAGAAAGCTTCCAGTTCACGGAACTGGGCCTGGTCGAGTTTCAGCGTACCGGCCACCCGTTTCATCGATTTAATCTGGGCCGAACCACCGACGCGGGAAACCGAAATACCTACGTTGATAGCCGGGCGGATACCTGAGTTGAAAAGGTTTGTTTCAAGGAATATCTGGCCATCGGTAATGGAGATCACGTTTGTGGGAATGTATGCAGAAACGTCACCCGCCTGTGTCTCAATGATCGGCAAAGCAGTGAGTGAACCGCCGCCCTTAACAACCGGCTTGAGCGATTCAGGCAGGTCATTCATGCTGGCGGCAATTTCATCGTTGTTGATTACCTTGGCAGCGCGCTCGAGCAAACGGGAGTGAAGGTAGAATACATCACCCGGGTAAGCCTCACGTCCGGGGGGACGACGGAGAAGAAGCGAAACTTCACGGTATGAGACAGCCTGTTTTGAAAGGTCATCATACACAATGAGTGCCGGACGTCCGGTATCCCTGAAATATTCACCTATTGCACAGCCTGCAAACGGGGCATAAAACTGAAGTGCTGCCGGGTCAGAAGCTGTAGCCGAAACGATAACAGTAAACGGCATTGCACCGTATGATTCGAGCGTTTTGGCAATATTGGCAACAGTTGAACCTTTCTGTCCTATGGCTACATAAATGCAGTAAACAGGTTCGCCCCTGTCATAAAATTCTTTCTGGTTGATGATCGTGTCAATTGCAATTGACGATTTACCTGTCTGGCGGTCGCCGATGATCAGCTCACGCTGGCCGCGTCCGATAGGAATCATAGCATCGATTGCCTTGATACCGGTTTGAAGCGGTTCATTTACCGGGCGACGGAAGATAACGCCGGGAGCTTTACGCTCAAAAGGCATTTCAAAAGTGCGGCCTTCAATGGGACCTTTGCCATCAATCGGTTCACCGAGTGTATTGATAATACGGCCGAGCATTCCCTCGCTTACATTGATAGAGGCTATACGCCCTGTACGTCTTGCGGTATCGCCTTCCTTTACTTTTTCGGTATCGCCAAGCAAAACAGCACCCACGTTGTCCTCTTCGAGATTGAGCACTATACCGCGAACGCCGCCTTCAAACTCAATCAGTTCATTAGAACATACGTTTGACATGCCATAGATCCTGGCGATGCCATCACCCACCTGCAAAACAGTTCCGATTTCATCAAGCTGGGCCCTGGTATCAATACCCTGGAGTTGTTGTTTAAGAACCTTGGATACTTCTGATGGTTTAAGTGCCGACATGTTATTTTTTGTTATTAAGAATTCTAGGAATGTGAATTAATTAGTGATTGTTTGATAATGGCCAGTTTGTTTGAAATGCTGGCGTCTATCTGCTGGTCTCCCACACGCAGAATGAAGCCGCCGATGAGTTTCTCATCCACGTTTTCCTGCAGGTCAACCTTTGTATTGAATTTTTTAGCAATGAAATTCAGGATCGATTTTCTGAGCTGGTCATTCAGCGGAACAGCGGTTACAATTTCAGCCGCCTGAACACCCTGTTGTGATTTAAGTAGACTCAGAAAATAACGGGCTATGCCTTCGAGATACTCATCCCTTCTCCTTTCAAGCACAAGCCTGATAAACGACATGGTAAAAGGAGAGAACGACGATTTAAACGTGGCCTCGAAAAGCTTGATTTTTTCGGTAACTTTTATTACCGGACTGCTCATTATATACTGCAGTTCGGGAATATCATGAATGCACTGCTGAAGCAATTCCATGTCGTTCTTCATGGCTTCGAATGCATTTCCCTCTTTTGCCAGGGCGAAAAGAGCCTTGGCATAGCGAACTGTAATTTTGCTTTCGTTCATTAGTTCAGCTTGGCTTCCACTATTGATTTGTCGATGAGTTCTCTTTGCTTATCCGAATCTTCAAGCTCGTGCATCAGGATCTTTTCTGAAATGGAAACGGAAAGCTCGGCAACCTGTTTCCTGATGTCCTGGATGGCAGCTGCTCTTTCATTTTTAATTGCTGTGCGGGCTTCATCAAGAAGTTTGTGACCTTCTTTTTTAGCCTGTTCACGGGCCTCATTCAGCAATGAATCTTTCATTGCCCGAGCTTCCTGCATGATCTTATCCCTTTCAGCCTTTGCTTCTGCAAGCAATTTTTCACTTTCGGAATGAAGCATTGAAACATCCTTTTTTGCAAGCTCTGCAGCCTGCAATGCCTGGGCAATCGAATTATCACGTTCCTTCAACCCTTTCAGAAGAGGTTTCCAGGCAAATTTGGCCAGGATCAGGAAGGTGATCAGAAATCCGATAAATGACCAGATTATCGTACCGGTTTCGGGAATCAGTAAATCCATATATTGATAATATTAATTCGGTTAAAAACCGGGAAAAGCACCAACCGTGCTATTCCCGGGCAATTCCGTTTTTAGCCCATTACAACAGCCAGGAGGCTGATGATAACGCCAAAAAGTGCAACTCCTTCAATAAGAGCTGCAGCAACGATCATGTTAGCACGGATGTCGCCTGAAGCTTCCGGCTGACGGGCAATAGCTTCCATGGCACTGCCACCGATACGGCCAATACCAAAACCAGCACCCAAAGCAGCAAGACCAGCACCAATAGCACCGCCGAGCTTTGCTAAACCGGCTCCTACAGTCATTCCGGCTGCAACCTGTAAAATAGTATTCAACATAGTATAGTAATTAAAAATTAAAAAACTGTTTCTTAAGCATGTTCATGTGCTTCATGGTTGTCATGATGATGTTCTTCCACAGCCATCCCGAAATAAATAGAGGACAGGAAGGTGAATACAAAAGCCTGGATAAAGGCGACAAGTAATTCAAGGAACATCATGAAAACATTAAAAGCCACGGATATTATGGATACACCATATGCAAGCCCGTGCGACATCTGGGCAAAAATATAAATCAGGCTTATAAAGCCGAGCGCTATGATGTGACCGGCCGTGATGTTGGCAAAAAGTCGGACCATCAGAACAAAGGGCTTTGTGAAAACACCGATCACTTCAACAAGCGGGATGATAGGCAATGGCATTTTAAGCCATACCGGAACACCCGGAGTGTTTACAATATGTTGCCAGTACGTTTTGTTTCCGCTGAAAGTGGTTATGATAAATGTGAAAAGAGCCAGCGTCATGGTAACCGCTATATTCCCGGTAAGATTGGCGCCGCCCGGTGGGATCGGAATCAGGCCCAGCATGTTGTTGATCCAGATGAAAAAGAAAATCGTGAGCAGGTAAGGCATGTAACGTTCGTACCGGGGACCAATAGAAGGTTTGATAACCTCATCCCTGAGAAAAGTAACAATAGGTTCAACAAAGGTCTGAAGACCACGGGGAGCCTGAAGGGGATTTTTCCTGTACATGTTGCCCACACTTACAAAAATCAACAGGATCAGCGTTATGCTAAACAGCATTGCTGCTACGTTTTTTGTTATTGAAATATCGAAGGGCTTTGTTCCGTCTTCTTCGAGAATTTTTCCTTTATTTTCGCCGGTAAGTTCAAGGTGAAAACCTTTGTACGTTTCATGTCCGTGTTTGAATTTGCTCGACATGAAAACATGCAGTCCGGAAGTTTTACTGTAAATAATGACCGGTAAAGGAATTGATACATGTGTTTTACCTACACTCAGAATATGCCATTCATGAGCATCCTTGATGTGATCGAACATGAAATCACCCGGATTGAACTTCTCAGATCCTTCACCTTCAGCGGCAACTTCATGTGATTCAGCCTGCTCACTGGCGATGGTCTGCTGACTGTCTTTTTCGGATGTACTGGAAAACGCATTCACCGAATGCGTCAAAAACAGCATGGCCGGAATGATTAAAACCTTGCAAATCTTACTGTACATATCCTAAATATGAGGCCATAAATATAGAAAACTAATTTGATAAGTGATCGGGTAAATTATTAATTTCTTTATTCCGCCTGATGAGCGAAATCATCACTATTAGATCGAAAATGGTAAATGCCAGGTATGTAATGGCAACGCAAACGGCAAATACAAGTGCCGTACTAGGTGATGCCAGCATATAAGCTATGATCATCAGGAAATAGATCACCAGTTTGATACCTGTTGACGCCATAAAACTTCGGATAAACTGGTTGGGCGTTTTATTCAGTGTTTTGTAGAAAAAAACGAAAAAGCCGGCGTTAACAGCAAAGAAAAACACAATGATAACCGGGAAAAAAGCAAAGTAATATCCCTTAAAAACGAATTTGAACAGCAGTAGTCCAATCCCGGTCATGATCAATGATAAAATAACAAGGCCGGTGATTGTTTTAGCCAGTGAAGTTTTCATTTTCCCCTATTTGTTCCTGAGTAAATCTTTTATACCTGTATAAAGTGCTATACCTGTGCCAAGCAGTGAAAGTATAACAGTGAAGACCGGGAATTTCAGGCTGAGCCATTTATCAACTTTGATGCCTCCGAAGACACCGATAAGGATTATGGCAACCATCTGAAAGGCCAGTCCGGAATAGCGGGCATAATTACTTAGGCCTTTTACTATCTTCTGTTGTTCTTTCGGCTTCTTTTCCTGCATTCGAAGAAGGTTCTGCTGTCATACTGCAATTACCTGAAAAGCGGGCGCCAGGTTCAATGGCCAGTCGACGGGTTGTAATGTCGCCTGTCAGACTTGAAGTAGCTTTCAGTGTGAGAAGTTCCCCTACAGTGATTTTGCCTTCCACTTTCCCTTCAAGAACAGAATTTTTGCAAACGATTTCTCCTTTAACCGATCCGGTTTCGCCAATAACCACCTTACCCTTGGTTTTTAAATTGCCTGTGAGTATGCCATCAAAGCGGATATCACCGTTTGTGGTAACATCACCTGTGATTTCAGTTCCAACACCAATCTGGTTGATAACATTGTTTTCGGTCTCAATAATTTTTGCCATCCGATGTAATTTTTAAAGTTGAAAAAGGCATAATGATTTACGTAACTGACAAAGATAAAAATTACATTACAAAATCCTCAGAAACCAACGAATTTTGTTCAGGTCAGCAGCGCACGTCAATGCGTCAGATAAACGGCAAAAAAGAAGAATTATTTCGGATCAAAGGCCCATTTAAGGTAAATGGATCCCCATGTAAATCCGGCGCCAAAAGAGGCCAGGATCAGATTATCGCCTTTTTTAAGTTGTTTTTCGTAATCCCACAGGCAAAGGGGTATGGTAGCGGCAGTTGTATTGCCGAACTTGTCAATGTTGATGATCACCTGGTCTTTTGAAATTTCCATACGGCGTGCAACGGCTTCGATGATTCGCATGTTGGCCTGGTGGGGGACAAGATATTTTATATCCGAATGGCTGAGATTATTTCTCTTCATAATGTCAACCGAAACATCAGACATCTTGGAAACAGCCATCTTAAAAACAGCCTGCCCTTCCTGGAAAATGAAATGTTGTTTGGCATCCACTGTCTCATGCGTGGGGGGATGCAGTGAACCTCCGGCATACATGTGCAGGTGTTTGGCACCCGAACCATCAACTGCGAGGATGGAATCCATGATGCCAACCTCTTCGGTTGTGGGTTCAAGGAGCACTGCTCCGGCACCGTCACCAAAAAGAGGACAGGTCGAACGATCGGTATAATCAACAATAGCCGACATCATATCGGCACCTACCACAATCACTTTGCTATAGGCGCCGGATTCAACCATTCGTCTTCCGGTTTCAAGCGCAAAAATAAATCCTGAACAGGCAGCACTCAAATCAAAGCTGAATGCGTTGCTGAGGCCCACTTTATCGCTGATAAGATTGGCAGTGGAGGGGAAATGCATATCCCCCGTTACCGTTGCACAGATCAGTAATTGTATATCAAGAGGTGAAGTCCCAGTCTTTTCGAGTAAATCCTTAACAGCTTTTGAACCTAAATAAGAGGTGGCTTTGCCTTTTTCTTTCAAAATCCTTCGTTCCCTGATACCTATGCGTTGCATGATCCATTCATCGCTGGTATCGACCATTTTACTTAACTCATCATTGTTGAGAACGTATGACGGTACATATCCGCCAACACCTGTAATAGCTGCTTTTATTCGGGACATTCCTTAAATGCTTCTTTAATTTTTTCGCACAAGTTACTTTTAATAACTTCTGCTGTATGTAAAACCAGGTTTTTAATGGCAACGTCGTTAGATATACCGTGTGCTATCAAAACAGGCGCATTAATGCCCAGCACAGGTGTACCGCCATAATTCACAAAATTGAATTTCTCGAAAAAGTCATCCACTATTTTGCGTTTCCTGATCATCGTGTAAAATGCTTCGGCTTCTTTCAGCATGATGTTTCCTACAAAACCGTCGCAAACGAGAACGTCAGCCTTATCGCTGAACATGTCATTTCCTTCAACATTTCCTACAAAGTTGAAGTTTGTTGAATCTTTCATTAACTGGTGAGCGGCTTTTGTAACCAGGTTGCCCTTGCTTTCTTCTTCGCCAATGTTCAGCAGCCCTATCTTCGGGGCATTAATACCCACAACGTAACGGCTGTAAATATTTCCAAGAATGGCATACTGGTTTAATTCGTCCTGCTCGCAATCCGGATTCAGCCCGACATCAAGAAGGAGTGACGGGAATTCGGACGGTCTCGGGATTGAAGCGGCAATGCAAGGCCTTATAATACCGGGAATTGATTTGATGATTTGCATGGCGCCCACCATCATGGCACCTGTATTCCCGGCACTGGCAAAACCGTCAATTTCACGGTGTGCCAGTAACTTAAAACCTTTTACAACACTCGCATTGGGTTTTTGAGCAAAAGCTCTGGCCGGATGTTCGCCCATCTGAATGCATTCAGATGTATGAACTATGTCAAATACAGATGAATCAAATTGTTCGCGCTGACATATTGACTGGATCGCATGTTGGTCACCTATCAGCACCAGACGCGAATCAGACGGAAGAATTTTTGCTGCCAGTATGGCTCCCTTAACGGTTGCCTCTGGAGCAAAATCACCGCCCAGAATATCAAGACCAATTCTCATGATCAAACAGTGATCTGTAAGGTTATACGGCTACCTCTTTGCTGATGGCAGGTTTACCTTTATAGAAACCGCATTCGGGGCAAACCCTGTGGTACTGAATGGCAGCGCCGCAGTTCTGGCATGTTCCCAGTGTAGGAACGATCGCTTTATCGTGAGTTCTTCTTTTGTCTCTCCGCTGTTTCGAATGTTTACGTTTCGGATTCGGCATATTATTTAATTATTATGAGTGATAAATTAGTATATTACAATCTTGATTACACAAGATACTGATCAAGCTTTTCAAGCATTTCAGGATCACAGCCGGATCTGCCGTCGGGAAGATCGGGATGCACTTTCCGGATGGGGATAGTCAGAGTCAGGCATTCATACAGGTAATGCGCCAGGCTGATCTCATACTCATCGGGGTGAACCCAGACTACTTCTTCATCAGGCTCTTTTTCAGTTTCACTGAACCGTACGATAAGATGACTGCTGTATTCAACCGGAAGGCTGAAATATTCAAGACACCGGTCACATTGCACCTGCATGGCTCCTGTAAGCAGGAATGAAAGACCGAGAAAAGTGGTTTTCTTGTCGAGCACCACCTTCACATCTACATGTCCATCAGGAACGGCAAGGTATTCAAATGCTTCAAAGAACGGCTTGTCAATTGAAAATGCAAAATCATGAATCCCCTCTTTCAGCCCCTTGAATTGAATAATATATTGATTTTCAATTTTCAAAACTAATGGCACATAAAAAAAGTGGTGCAAAAGTATGAATTTAATTGAGAAATACAAAGAAAAATTAGAAGAGAGAGAAGAGAGGGAGGGGTAAGGAGTAAGGAGTAAGGAGTATGGAGTAAGGAGTAAGGAGTAAGGAGGTCCGGTCCCTAGAGTCTCTAAGGTCCCTATCGTCCCTGGAACCAACACCGATTACCGATTACCGGACACCGATTACTTATTTAGGATACTGGATGCTGGCTTCGGCAAGCTCAGCCACCGGCTTTTGTTTGTAAACAATGGCCGCTTCGACAGGCTCAGCGGACATATTATTTCAATTGGAATATTCAGCCAGGCATGACTGAGCTTGCCGAAGCCAAACCAACACCGATTACCGAACACCGATTACTGATTACCTGAACCCCTAAACCCCTGAACCCCTAAAAAGCTAATCCAGCTTCTCCATGAAATAATTCTCCACCGTCTCAATAAGGGTATTGATGAAGAAGTCGTCTTTAATTACGTACTGCATGGCACCGAATTGCATGAACCGATCGATTAGATCCTTGTCTTTTTCACGGCTGAGAATGACAACAGGAATATTCTTATTCTGCTGGTTGATCTTTTTAAGAGTGTCGAGACCGGACATCGCACGGGATTCGCCTTCACCGAGATAATAATCAAGAACGATAAGACTGGGTTGAAGGCCTAAATTTTCAAGGCATTCTTCGCCTGAAAAAAATGATTTCACATCAAAACCTTCCCTGCACTTGAACGTGTACTCCATCAGATTGAGCATCATCTTGTCATCATCTACGAAAAAAATCAGTTTGTTCTCCATCAGGGAAGAATAAATTTGTTAAGACCGTTTTGCCTCTTATACGAGTACCACCAAAATGGTTATATTATTTTTGATGAATTTGCAAACAAGAATGTAAAGGGATGAAAAAGGGTTATTCCAACCGGAACAACCCTTTTAATTCAGTGAAGTTTTGTCAGAATTTGAAGGCAATACCGAGTTTAAGGATGGCAATACCATATCCTAATTCAGCATTTGCAGCCACATTGTCAGTAAAATAATACCGGGCTCCGGCAAAGGGCTCAACAAGCACGCCACTGCCTAATACAGAATAACTGTAGACCCCAGGATCATAACCACCATATACCTTTTCGTTTATAATTTTTCCACCAATATCAATGCCACCGTAAAGATCAAGTTTATCAACAAGATCGGTAAAATGATAGGTGCCACGCAATGCGATAATGAATCCGGTATATTTATATCCTGCACTATTGCCCCATTTGACGGTTGAATAACCAAGGATTCCACCTACGCCAAGATTTCCCGGGCCGAGATCTTCTCTTAAACAATAATCACCAGCTATCCAGATTGGCGGAAGGGTTGTTGAATAAAGTGATCCAAGAGGAAATATTGAATTTCCCAGACCAATACCTGCACTTATAACCATATCCCCTTTATCAAACAACTGTGCCTGCATAACAGTGGGAGAAATCAATGCCAGAGCCAGACCAAGCGTAATAACTTTAAGTATTCTTTTCATAAGAGTATAAATTGATTTAGTGATTGTCAAAAACAAAATTAACAAATCAAAAACATGCCAACGGGAATAACTTATTTTTTTTGACGACCGGATGTAACCCGTTGATGAATGAAAAGAATATCAGCCATTTTGTAGTAACGATTTCATGAAGTCCTGATTCATTAAATTCTGCTTCTCATTTTATTAAAGTAATCATTTTAATAATATATTTGTGGCTATAATTTTAAAGCATATTGTAATGACACAGTTGGTGGGGGAAGTTATTCAGATCATTGGCCCTGTAATGGACATAAGTTTCGAAAGAGCCGGTAATCAATTACCCAATATTCATGATGCACTTGAAGTCATAAAAGATGACGGAAGCATCATCGTTGTTGAATGCCAGCAACATATCGGTGAGAATTCAATAAGGGCTATCGCCATGGATTCCACTGATGGTCTTCGCCGTGGTATGAAAGCAACCGCAATGGGCAGCGCTATCAGGATGCCGGTTGGCGAACAGATCCGGGGCAGGCTTCTGAACGTTATCGGTGACGCTATCGATGGTTTGCCAAAGGTTGACAAAACCGGCGGTTATGAAATTCATGCCGATCCTCCGAAGTTTGACCAGCTTTCTACTGAAACTGAAGTGTTATTCACGGGAATTAAGGTAATTGACCTTCTTGAACCGTATCCGAAAGGTGGTAAAATCGGTTTGTTTGGTGGTGCCGGTGTTGGAAAAACCGTAATCATCATGGAGCTTATCAATAATATTGCAAACAAATACGCCGGTATTTCTGTATTCGCAGGTGTTGGTGAAAGAACCCGTGAGGGGAATGACCTTCTGCGCGAAATGATCGAATCGGGCGTTATCAAATATGGTGAAGCTTTTAAAAAGAGCATGGAAGAAGGCAGCTGGGACCTGTCACTTGTTGATCCTGAAGCCCTCAAGCAATCGCAGGCTACACTGGTGTTCGGTCAGATGAATGAACCTCCCGGGGCACGTGCAACTGTAGCTCTTTCAGGACTAACGGTTGCCGAATCATTCCGTGACGGAGATGAGCAGTCAGGCGGACGCGATATCCTGTTCTTTGTTGACAATATTTTCCGTTTTACCCAGGCCGGCTCCGAAGTATCCGCTTTGCTCGGCCGTATGCCTTCAGCAGTAGGTTACCAACCTACTCTGGCAACGGAAATGGGTATCATGCAGGAACGCATTACTTCAACCAAAAGAGGTTCCATTACATCGGTTCAGGCTATTTATGTACCGGCTGACGACCTTACTGACCCGGCTCCTGCAACCACATTCTCACACCTTGATGCAACAACTGTATTAAGCCGTAAGATTTCCGAGCTCGGTATATATCCCGCTGTTGACCCCCTCGACTCCACTTCACGAATTCTTGCACCTGAGATCATAGGAAAAGAACACTATGATACAGCCAAGAGAATTAAGGAATTGCTGCAGAGGTACAAGGAACTCCAGGATATTATTGCTATTCTTGGTATGGATGAGCTTTCTGAAAAGGATAAGCTGGTTGTTCACCGTGCACGCCGTGTTCAGCGTTTCCTTTCACAGCCTTTCCACGTTGCCGAAGCCTTCACAGGTACACCGGGCGTATGGGTATCCATCGAGGACACCATCAAGGGTTTCAACATGATCATGGACGGAAAAGTGGATCAATATCCCGAAGCTGCCTTCCATATGGTCGGAACTATCGAGGAAGCCATTGCCAAAGGTGAAAAACTCATTGAACAGGCTAAGAAAAGCTGATTATCGTGAAACTTGAAATCATAACACCGGAAAAAAGCCTTTACGACGGGAAAGTGAAACTGGTACAGGTACCCGGGGCAAAAGGTTCTTTTGAAATACTGAAGAATCATGCGCCTATCATTTCAACCCTGGTTCCCGGAAAAATTAAGGTTATCAGTGAATCCGACAAACAGGATTTTTTTGATATCATCTCCGGAATTGTGGAGGTAAAGTCAAATCAGATAACAATTCTTGCTGTTACTGCTTGAACAGACAAACGATAAAAATAAAAAACGAGCGGCCATTGCCGCTCGTTTTTTGTTTCATCAAGGAACGTCATTGCGAGGAGCTTGCGACGAAGCAATCTGCCCGCACAGGCATAACGTCCTTCCTATGCGGGCAGATTGCTTCGTCGCAATTTCTTTATATTATAATCAATGGACTGTATGGCTCCTCGCAATGACGAGGTTTGTATCCAGCATCCACCTCTAAATCGCTTTATAACACCTTACCCAATCCACCTCAAGTTCAGCCGGCAGAACCGAACCGTTTACATCCTGGTAAATGGCAGAGCTTATATTAAGGTACATGGGAATATTAGGGATTCCTGTCGTGGTCGAAAAAGCAGGCACGCCGTTTACCTTCCATGTCATTTTTTCCTTAGTCCATTCAAGTGAAAAAATATAGTAATCATAACCATAGCGGTCACGGTTCATGGATGCAGCCCTTTTTTCAATACCGCCTTTTGCATTAGGATTACCCCAGTACGTTCCGACTGCAATATTTTTGGCGGCCCTGGCTACATCAATATGCGGTAACATAAGATCGGATACGAGCCAGAATGCGTGATTTACCGGGAAATTTCGGTTAAACCTGATTTTAGCCTCAAAAAGACCGAACTGCTGCCTGAAGCTGTTTCCAGTATTTATAATAGCGGAAGTATAATCAAAATCCTTCGGGAAAAACCCGATAGCCGGATTCCACACTTTCCCTGCTGCCTTCTCGCGCCTTGTCTGAACTTTAATAATACTTCCCGAAATGGCGATATTGTTTTCCTCGGTGAAGAACTGCTTTTCTCCCATATTCACGTAGCTATCCTTCAGTACTTTGTCACCCCAGAAATAGCGGGTCAGCCATTTTGTCCTGTCAAGTTTTGGCTGCTCAAATTCCTCGGCAAAAGTAAGGTCCCATCTCTTGATTTCGTCGAATTTTTTTGAATTGCGGGTTTTGAAATACCATTTGAATTTATCGGAATTCTTCAGCCCGGCAAACTGCTGTTCCATACGGAATTCCTCCGACATCTCATATTTCTTTTTACCGGGGAGAAGCATGTATTCTTTCACCTTGGTAAATTCAGGCGACTTCAGGTATTTGCCCAGCTTTTCAAATTCCGAAATTTTCTCAGACCCGATAAGCAACGTGAAATTCACATAATCTTTTGACTTTTTAAATGAAAAATGGTCCTTGAACCTTTTAGAATTTTTCAGTGACTGCAGTTCAACCCATTTTTCATATTCCGGTGTTTGTCTGAATTTTTTCTTTCCGAGAGATTGTTTTTGTTGCATGAATTCATCGGAACCGGTAAGCTTTTCAAGGGTATGATAATGTTTGAGATCCTGTGAATTCTCAAATTCGATGAAGTCCTTAAGTTCAACGGAATCCTTTACTTTATAATACCGTTTTATGTCGTTCTGCTTCGAGAGCGCTGCATATTCCTTTTCTTTCCTGAATTCAGGAGTATCTGAAAACCGTTGTTTCAGGATTTCGCTTTTCCTGCGTTTGAAGTCAGATGAACCGAGAGTCTTTTCGAGTTCGGTATATTCGGCTAATTCCGGCGAGCCTGTAAATGCTTTGAGATCCTGGAATTCTTTTCTTAAAGAATTTTGTTTTGCCTCATAATCGGCAGTTTTCGGAACCAGTCCGAAAATAACTCTTAAGTTTATCATTGGTTTATAGTAGATTCTGTTCCTGAAAAAACTTAAATTGACCCTGCAACATTGTATGCAAGGGCCACTTTTTGTTAAATATACGAAAAAATCAAACCGATGTTTTGGGAATATTTACAATAGTTGGATGCCGGATACTGGATATAGGATACTGGATGCCGGATAACACGGCCGTCATTAGCAGGAGCCCAGAATTCACCAATTAAGCTACGATCCGCATTAGCGGATTAATGTGAATAGCGCCGGCTGAAAGCCGGTTGACAGATATGGTCTATGACTTTTTATACCGAAAACACCGAACCCGGTAATGGTGAATGAGCGGTCAGACGAAGTCAGAGACTTCGCCTAGCATTTTCTAGTTAGTCCCCAATGTCCCTATACTCCCTAAAAGCGTTGCGTTAATACAACATTTCCCCCAGCGCCGATTTGAATTTCAGCTGGTAAAACTTAAAATCCACCTGTGCACGGAGCATCGATAACCTGCTTTCGGCAAGTGCATTGGATGCATCAAGCAAATCCAGATTGGTAATGGCTCCGGCTGCATAATTGGCCTTCGCATGATTATATGCTTCTTCGGCAAATGCAACCTGGGCCGCATACTGGTCGATCTTCGTATAGGCCAGCTGCATGGATGCATAACTTTCATTTATCTCATCCCTTATCTGGTTTCCGGTATTCTGTGCGGCAAGCTGACTGTCGGTAAAGGCTGAACCTGCAAGTTTTGTATTGATCTTTTTACGGCCGTTGTCGAATATAGGTATCATCAGGCTTAAACCTGCACTGTAATTGAATTTTAATGCATTGATCTCACCCATATAGCCGTTTTTATACCCGGTGCTTCCGAAAAACGACAGGGTGGGGTTGCTTCCCGATTTTGCAATGCGATTTCCCCATTCGGCAGCGGTTTCTGTTTCACGTGCAAGCTTCATTTCCGGCCGGTTTTCAAGCGCCAGACTGAATGTGCTGTCCGATATGGCTTCAGGTTTTCCGGCAAGCACATCGTTCTTCACGTTTAGTGTATTGTAACGCGAATTCATCAGGTTGTTGAGGTGTGATATAAGAATCCGGCGTGACGATTCAAGATCCGCCACCTGCGCCTGCGTGGTTGAAATCCTTACCTGTGTAGCCAGGATCTCATATTTCGTGGATGACCCGGTAACCTGCTTTTTCCGAATGATATCTAGATGCTGGTTCAGGGCATTCAGCTGGTCGGTTTTAATTTTAAGGGCCTGCTGTATGTACATCAGGTTATAATAATATCCTGCCGACGCAAGAACCAGTCTCTGCTTCAGCTGGTCGGTACCCAGGCGGCTTATCTCTGTCATGGTCTGCTGAAGCCCGGCATTATTACCTGTCCTGCCAAAATCATAGATCAGCTGGCTTAATTTCAGACTGTAATCCATGGCAATATCCGGAACAAACTGGAAATGCTTCGTCACCATTTCACCCGACTGAGGATCGGGAAGTGTAAAATCAAAAGCGGAAACCGGGAACATCCTCGAGGCTGACGCAGAGGTATAAATGTTGGGATTGTATGCCGACCGGGCCAGTTGTTCCCTGAGTACGCCTGAATTCACTTTCTCCTGCGATTGCAAAATAAGTGGATTATGATTTACAACACTGTCAATTATAGTTGCCAGGTCGATTGAGTCATTCTGTGAGAAAGCCTGCAACGGAAGGGCCAGGAAAAGCAGGAGCAGGAAGCGGTATGTTTTATTCAATAGGTTGTTCATACTCATGTGATTTGTCTTTGTTTACTTTTTTATTATGCAGCCAGAAGACAGGAATTATACCGATAACCGTAATAATGCTGGCAATAAGGAAATCATCATCAATTGCCTGGATATATGATTCTTTGCTGATCTGCGATGACAGGGCACTCTGGCTGTACCTTGCGGCATTTATGGGATTTGTGCCAGCCTGGTGCTGCATGTAGCTGTTCATTTTGTAGGTAACTGATTTGTAGGCAGGTGAATTGGTGTTAACAGACTGCCCGTAAACCTGCTGGTGGAAGTAAACCCGGGTGGTAAGAAGCGTGGAAAGAATAGCCACACCAAAACTTCCACCGAGCTGCCTCACTACATTTGACAGTCCCGAAGCCTGGGCCATTTTCTGGCGCGGTATTTCTATAAGTGCTATGGAACTCAGCGGTGTGAAAATCAACCCAAGAGAAAATCCCCTTAAATACAGGGCAGTCATAATGTATTTATGCTCTGTCAGAAAAGAGAGCTTCGAATTCAGGTAAAAACTGAAGGCAAAGATGAGCAACGCTATGATAAGCAAAATTTTAACGTTAGATTTATCAGCCAGTTTGCCTGAAACGGGTGACATGAACCCCTGGATGATTCCCACCGGAAGAAACACGGATCCGGCCTGAACAGCAGTGTAACCGAGCGAATTCTGAAGGTAAAGGGGTAACAGGAATGTACTTCCGAACATACCGATACCAAAAATAAATATCATAAGAGTACTGATTCCGAAATTGCGGTTAGCCAGCAATCTGAGATCCAGCAATGGATGATCGGTTACCATTTCATTTGTAATGAACACCGCAAGAGCAATGGCAGATATGCCAAAGCAAACAAGAATGTATGTGGCATGCCAACCTTCGGTATTTGTGGTGGCAGCGCCTTCAGAAAGTGCATACAGAACAAGAGGCAGAAATATACTGGCAGAAATGAAACCGATGAGGTCGAATCTTCCTACATGTTTGTTTTTGTATTCCTGCTGGATAATAATGGTTGCCAGCATGCCCAGGATACCAACCGGTACATTGACTTCGAAAATAAGTCCCCAGTTAAAATTGTCAACCAGGAAGCCACCGATCAGGGGTCCGAAGGAAACGGAAGCGGCTGATGAAATGGCCCAGAAACCCAGGGCAACGCCCCTTTGTTCGGGAGGAAACTCGTGTGTAATAATGGCCATACCAAGCGGCATCAGGGTTCCTGCCCCGAGTCCCTGCACGATCCTGGCAAGGATCAGCATGTCTTCACTTGATGAAAACCCGCACAGGAATGAACCGAAAGTGAAGGCTAACATTCCAAGGAAGTAGATCCTTTTATAACCGAATTTATCGGCAAGCCATGCCGATGTAGGCAGCATAACGGCCATCGACAGCATATAAGCCGTTATGACCCATTCAATTTTATCAATGCCCACGCCAAAGGACGCCATAATCTTTGGCAAACCCACATTGACAATGGTGGCATCCAACACAGCCATAAAGGTACCGATCATTACTGTGGCAAGTAACCACCATTTATAACCCGGTTGGCTTGGATGATACGAAACGTAACGGGGCCTTAACTTCCGGCGTATTTTGTGGGCTACCTTAACCCGCCTTTTTGTCATTTTTTCCTGAGTTTGATAACGGCAGACATTCCGGATAAAAGGGTATACTGCGAAGGACTTCCATCCGAAGTGCTGTCAATGGATACTTTTAACTGAACCCTCTGGGTGATTTTTGTGAAATTACCTGATGCATTGGACGGCGGTATAAGCGAAAATCTTGAAGCCGTATTGTTGCCTATGTAGTTGACTTTTCCGAAAAATTCAACACCCGGGAAAGCATCAATGCTGAAAAACGCAGGCTGTCCCCTGTAAATGTTCCTTAGTTTGGTCTCTTCAATATAAACTGATACCCAACGATCTTTTGAATTATTAATAGTAAATATGCTCTGACCCGGTTGTACAACGTCACCCGGCAATAACCATCTTTTAGCAACCACACCGTCGAAAGGCGAATACACCCGTGTGTTTTTTAACTGTGTGGCTATTACATTGGCCTGGGCTTTTCCATTATCAACGGCACTCCTGGCTGATACTATCTGTGCACGGGTTACGCTGAGCTGTTTTGCCGCAGCTTCAAGCTGTGCATCCGCCGTTTTTAGAGTTTTTGTTGTATTTTCAAACTGCTCCTGCGTGATGATATCTGCCTGTTTCTGAACCACAGCCCTGTCATAGTCAGTTTTGGCCTTATCGGCATTGATCTGCAGAACCTTATTGTTTTCTGTTTCTGCATCCAGCCTGGCCTGTGTGGAAACCACATTGCTGAGAAGCTGGGCTATGTTCGACTGCGACTGCAACCACTGTGCTTTTAGATCGGAGCTGTCAATCTCGGCAAGAAGCTGCCCTGCTTTTACCGAATCGCCTTCTTCAGCATATAATTTGCTGATACGGCCCATTATTTTAGGTCCAAGTGCAACAGAGTTGCAATCAACCACCGCATCATCCGTCTTTTCGAAATGCAGGTACTGCTGATAATAGTAAATCCCGAAACCTATTACAGTTCCGACTACAAGAATCAGGGGTATGTATACTTTCCCGCTGGGCTTCTTTTTTGACTTTTTTTCCATAAATGTTATTCTCTGTTTAAAATGCCTTTTATGAAAATGGCTGTGAATGTTGAAACTCTTTTAAGTATGATATGGTAATCCTGATCATCGAGAAGGCTTATTTCTTTGCTTTTGATATAAATATGCGATAAACCGCGGATTCCATCGGTATATAAACCGGCAATCTCATCCAGTTCCATATCTAAATGCTGTTGTCCCCGCAACCCGATCCTGAAAATCTGAGTAATGCGTTCCTGTTCCTGTTGCCTGAAATCGGCCCAAAGATCCTTTATGATCATCTTAATCCCCTTCAGGTCATCCAGGCTGGCACGTCCCAGGTTGATAAATTTTCTGAAATTATTCATCCGTACTTCCAGAAAGCGCTGCAACAGTGTATTCAGGTCATTTGATAAAGCCGTAATAGAATTGAGCTGATCAATATATTCATGCTGTTCTTTGCGGAAAACAGCTTTGAAAAGCTCTTCCTTATCAGGATAATAATAATATAGCAGGGCCTTTGAAATACCCAGGTCATCGGCAATTTCATGCATGGCTGTTTTTCCGAATCCATACACTCCAAAGCGCTTCTGAGCGGCAAGCAGGATCTCATTTACCTTCTCTTCATTCGCACTGTTATGGGTAACCGGGCACATTTTATAATAACTGACTAAATTATTTAAAAGGTCAAAGATAGATATAAATCAGCCATTGCGGTATAATATTTTCTTAAATTTGTTTAAAACCACTTTTAATAATCATAAAATGAAAAACAGACTGATAATTACTCTTGTCGCTTTTGTGGCTTTCACATGCTTCAATGCGCAATCGCAAAGCCACCCTAAAAGTGCAAAATGGCCTGATCTTTTTACAGCTGACCTCTCTAATGCGGAATATCCTGAAGGGATCTGGACATTCAACGACGGAATCCTTACAGCTAGCAAAGACGAATGTATATGGACAAAAAAGGATTATTCAAATTTTATTCTTGACCTTGAATTCAAAACGGCCGAAGGAACAAACAGCGGGGTGATCGTGTACTGCACTGACATGAAAAACTGGATACCCAACTCAGTTGAAATTCAGATTGCCGATGACTTTGCCAAAGAATGGGCTGAAAGTCCGAAAACCTGGCAATGCGGCGCTATCTTCGGTCACCTGGCACCGACAAAAAGTATGGTTAAAAAACCAGGTGAATGGAATCGGTTTACGATCACCTGCAAGGGAAAGATAATTGAGGTTATGCTTAACGGTGAAACGGTTACCAAAATGGATATGGATTTATGGAAGAGCGCCAAAACCAACCCGGACGGCAGTGAAATTCCATCATGGCTCAGCACTCCTTTTGCTGAACTGAAAACTTCAGGCAGAATCGGCCTGCAGGGAAAACACGCCGGTGCCCCGATTTATTTCAGGAATGTAAAAATTAAGGAACTTTAATAATGTGAAAATGAATTAATGTGCTAATGAAATAACAATTAGCACATTAGCACATTAGCACATTAGCACATTAGCACATTAGCACATTAGCACATTAGCACATTAACACATTAGCACATTAACACATTAGCACATTGGCACATTATTCCTTTATAACTTTTTCGGTAAATACCCCTGTTTCATTAAACATCTGAACAATATATGTTCCCGGCTGGAACGAAGTAAAGTCGATCTGGAAATCGTTGGCACCTACCCGGTCTGTAACCATGATCCTGCCGCTTAAATCCAGGATCCTTACTGAAATGATATTTTCCTGGGATAAAATGGTTAGGACAGTCCTTACAGGATTCGGAAAAATGGTAAAAGTCTGAGGCGGAACATCAGGTTTCTGATTCGAGACTACAAAATCATTTGAGGTTGTCCAGCTTGAAGCAAGGCTGTTATCCAGGTCAGTGGAGATAAGGTTTAAATAGTATCCGTTGCCGTCGGCATCCGGCCATGGCAGATCATCACTGTAAAATACGCTGTCAATGGTGTTGCCGAAAGCGTCGGAAAAAATAATGGCCTGGCCCTTGTTGGACAAATGTCTTGTAAATTCTCCGAACGGTGCCCCGCCGTATCTGGATTTAAAAACCGAAGCTTTTGAGGCCAGTACTATAGCCTGGTTACGGTCGATCACTGAACTGGCAGGAAACTGGTATACAAAACCGGTACCCCTGAAATAATCCCCGGAAAGATCCACAGTAGTATTACCCGTATTCATAATTTCAATGAACTCCTGGTCATCGCTTGAAGTAAACTCAGCCGTTGTATCGGGATGATACATGATCTTTGAAATCACAAGGTCCGGCTCTGAAGGGCTGGAACATTGGCCATAAGTTCCCAGGTTATTATTCATCCAGGTAATTCTTTTGTCTATGAAATTCTTCATATTCTGAATTTCGGTTGCATAATCCCGGCTGTATCCGTATGTCGCCCTTTCTCTCTGCACAGCCTCACTTATGACACTTACCGTCTGATCGATTAAATTCTTAATGCTTTGGCCATTTAATGGTTGTCCCTGTTTGGTAAGCTGATGCCAGCGTTTTGTAAGGTAGCAGCGGAAGGTACTGTTATTAAATAATTGCACCCAGAATTTGGATCCTTCATTATCGTTATTGGATAATTGCCATACATTGTACCAGCTTCTGTCAAGCCCCCAGAAAAACAGGTCATTGCCGAATGTCAGATCTCCGTCCCAAATTGGTCCTGCCCTTAATTTACCGTTCCTGTCCTTATGAAAATAGGTGCTGAACATATACGCGTCACAATTGGAAGATAGTTCACTGATAAGGATATAGTGGATAAAAGACGGGATATCAATAATTGAGGGATATCCATTTATTACGGAGCTATTATTGCTTGCCGTTGCAGATTCAAGGTTATAGAACTGGTTATTGATATAGGTGTTTTGCACCGGGGTTACCTCCTCCGGTTTGGGTAAAACATGGATATAATTCACTGACTCATTTGACCGTGAATACATGGTCCACGCCACCGGATCGCCACCGGTTGTTTTATCAGCTTTGGTTATATAACCGCCCGATAAGCCAGGAAGAAGGTTGTCCGTTTGCTCAATCTTCACCACATCAACCCTGTTGTCATCGGCCTTAATCTTTTCCTGCAGCAGGTACAAGCCCTTGTAAACCCCGCCTATCACCACTTCACAATATACAGTGCGGCTCGCATATTCACCGATCATACGTGAAAGGTTATAACATAAATAGTCCCTTATAAGAGCAGGATCAAAAACCATCCCGTTAAGGATCCAGTCATTTTCTTTGGGTAGTCCCAGCAATTTAACCTTATCTTTATTGATATCATCCGGTTTCATAGTGGTCAAAGCATACTGCTTTTTGTAGGTAGTCTGCGATGACGATCCTCGGGTTTCAATAGTAATTCTTCCGTTATAATCTAGGGCAGAGGTATCATTCACATCCGTCATTGAATTTCTTAGGCCGGGACCCCTGTAAATTATTTTCATATCAGCGGAGACCCTTGATTCATCAAGGATATCAGATTCAGGATTAATGATTACGATGGGCAGGTTGCTGCTCGAAAACTGTTGTGAAAAGGAAGAAAAGGCAGAAACCAGTATTGCGGTAATGAGAAACGTTAATTTTAACGGCACATTAAGAAATTTTAAGGATTTATACAAATATAAAAACAATTCAGAAGCCACCAATTTATCATTTAGTTTGTTATGAAAATTAGGTCAGGGGAGTTGGATGGCACTTATACCAAAAAAGCAGTTATCAGAAACCGATGTTCAGAAAGGCCTGAGAATGGTCATTTGGGACGGACTTGCAGCAGAAGTCATGATTGCATTTACAGGCAGTACATTCCTTACGGCAATGGCACTGCTCCTTGGGGCCAGCAATGTTCAGATCGGATTGCTTGCATCCATGCCCACCATTACCAATCTTTCACAACTTATTTCAATCTTTCTTGTAAGGAAATTCAATAACCGCCGTGCAATCGCCGTATATTGCGCCTACCTGGCCAGGTTACCGCTTGTCATTGCGGGGGTGATCATTGTATTGACCGGCCATACTTCAGTTGAAATACTTCTCACGTTCCTTTTTCTCTATTATTTTTTCGGATCCATAGCCGGTCCCAGCTGGAATTCGTGGATGAAAGATATGGTTCCTGAAAATATGCTGGGCGTTTATTTTTCACGCCGCACGCGGCTTACACAAATGCTGAATGTGGTCATGAGCCTTGCTCTTGCCTTCCTGCTTGATTACATACGCGATTTTTACCCGGATGCCGAATTACAGACTTATGCCGTGTTTTTCATCCTAGCAGGTGCAATCGGGATCCTTGGTGGCTATTTGCTTTCAAGAGCACCCGAACCCCAGTCGAAATTATCACACATAAACCTGGTTTCAGTATTCAAAATGCCGCTTCAGAATATAAACTTCCGAAGATTGCTTTTTTTTAATTCGGCATGGGTATTCGCAACGAACCTGGGTATTCCCTTTTTTTCAGCCTATATGCTAAAGGGACTTGGTATGCCCATATCCTATGTGATCATACTGAATGTGATCAGCCAGATAATGAGCATTCTTACAATCCGAATATGGGGCATTTTTTCAGATAAATACAGCAATAAAACGATAATCGCACTGAGTGCTCCCATTTATATTGCATCCATCCTTGCCTGGTGTTTTGTAGGCTTGTTCAATAAAGCGTACCTGAACCTTGTATGGCTGGCCGGTATTCACTTTTTTATGGGTATAGCAACGGCGGGTATTAATTTATCATTAACAAACATCGGTCTTAAACTTGCTCCCAACAAGGATGCCATCGTTTACCTTTCGGTGAAGAACATAATAACTGCCGTTTTTTCTTCCATTGCGCCTCTCATCGGCGGGTTGCTGGCGGATTATTTCTCAAAAATACAGTTAACAGTTTCAGTCCAGTGGAACAGCCCCAATATCAACCGGATATTTAAAATACTGTCACTTCATGAATGGAATTTCCTGTTTCTCATCAGTGCCACACTGGCTATTATCTCCATGGAGTTTCTGATTCATATCAATGAAGTGGGTGAGATGGACAAATTCATTGTGAGAAGAATCATGAGGACAACGGTCAGAAAGAGTCTTCGCGAATATTTCCTCATCGGGAATATTATTAATATTCATGATGAGATCAGGGCTATGCTGAGACCCAAAAGAGTTAAAAAACCTGATAAATCAGCATCACCCGGAGGATAAGCGCTTATTAAATGAACAAAAGCGCTTCCCGTGTTGTTCCAACTTCAGTAATTCTCTAATTATAAACCCGTTATTAGCAATTTATGTATATTCTTGGAATTAATGCTGCATTTCATGATTCATCAGCATGCCTTCTGAAAGACGGCCTGTTATTGGCGGCTGCAGAAGAAGAACGTTTTACCCATTTCAAATACGGCAAAAGACCGGTTCCCTTTTCAACATGGGAGTTGCCTTTTCATGCAATTGATTACTGCCTGCATACGGCAGGCATTCATTTAAGCGATGTGGATCACATAGCCTACTCATTTGATCCTTTTGTTTTGCTGGATAAAGAATACGCGCATAACCGGACAATTTCGGTGCCGCTGAATTATACCGACCCGGCTGACGGAACCAATCCATGGGAGCCGCTGATGCTATCCTATATCGTAAATGCGCCGGGACAACTTGCCGACGGCTGGCCTCATCATCTGCAAAAGCGATTCATCGGCAGTAAAATATCCGACTGGGAATGGCATTATGTTGAACATCACCTGGCTCACGCAGCCAGTGCTTTTTACCCGTCGCCCTTTAAAAGAGCCGCCATCCTTACAATGGATGGAAGAGGGGAGAAAGCTTCCACCACTTACAGTACTGGAAAAGATTATGCCATTCAGCGGATAGGGCAGGTTAATTTACCCCACTCCCTGGGATTGCTCTATGAAAGGGTTACAACCCATCTTGGCTTTATGCATTCAGGTGATGAATATAAAGTGATGGCGCTTGCTTCCTATGGGAAACCCGAATACCTGCGGACTTTCAGAAAAATGATACATGTCGGGGAGAAAGGTCAGTATACGATCGACTTCATGGATTTTGACGCCTGTTTCGGTCCAAAACGCCTGCGTCATGAACCATTTGAGAGTAACCATTTCAATATAGCCCATTCCCTTCAGAAGGTTCTTGAAGAAACAGCGGTTCAGATTACCGACTGGCTTCAGCAGGAAACCGGGGAAGAAAATTTGTGCACGGCAGGCGGTGTGGCGCTGAATTGCGTCATGAATTCAAAAATAGCCATGCAATCAGGCTTTAAAAATGTCTGGGTGCAACCTGCATCGGGTGATTCAGGCACTGCATTGGGAGCTGCACTGCAAATTGATTCTGAACTTCGGAATGGAACAAGGAGTTTTGAAATGACCCATGCATACTGGGGTCCCGAATACACGGATGAGGAAATCGAAAAGTTCCTGGTCAAATGCAAAATTCCTTATATAAAAACCGATCAGCCTGCAGTAGAAGCAGCCGGCTTACTGGTGAACAATAAAATCATCGGGTGGTACCAGGGCCGGATGGAATTCGGGCCCAGAGCTCTGGGAAGCCGCTCAATCCTTGCATCTCCGGTTGATCCTCAGATGCAGGCAAGACTGAATGAAATAAAGGACAGGGAGGACTTCCGTCCTGTTGCACCGGTGGTGCTTGAAGAGGATGCTCCATTTTGGTTCGAGGATGCCGTATATTCGCCTTTTATGCTTTTCGTTTACAATGTGGTAAAGGATAAAGCCGACCAGATACCCGCTGTCAGGCATGTGGACGGAACAGCACGTATACAGACAATCAACGGCAACCAGCACCCTCTATACTACCAGTTGCTGAAAACATTCAAGGACATGACCGGTGTGCCGGTGCTTGTAAACACATCTTTCAATACACTCGGAAAGCCGATTGTCTGCACTCCCCGTGATGCCATTGAATGTTTCTGGTCATCTCCTTTTGATGCCCTTGTAATCGGATCATTTATAATTGATAAATCGCTGGGGACTTCATTACATGCCACGGTGCTTGATGCCCTGAGTAAAGAAGTCAGTTTACGATAAAATATTCTGAAATGGAAATTTCGGTAGTTATACCTACGTACAGGAGGCCGGCACTATTAATGAACTGCCTGCGATGCCTTGAGAAACAAGTACTTGAAAAGAACCGTTTTGAAGTGATTGTAGTCAGTGATGGTTATGATGCCGAAACGGAATCGGTACTGAACGAATTTATGCTGAAAACGCCGATGCAAATCCGGTATATGCATACGCCTGAAAAGAAGGGTCCGGCAGGGGCACGTAACATGGGCTGGAAGGCAGCATGTGCCGATCTTGTTGCTTTTACCGACGATGATTGCCGGCCTGAACCTTCCTGGCTGAAATCATTCCTGAATCATTATTCGGGAGAATTGTTCGTTGCTTTCTCAGGTTTTACAAAGGTTCCCGTTCCGGCTGAACCAACTGACTTCGCATTGAATACCTATCATTTGCAGACTGCAGATTTTATTACTGCAAACTGTGCCTGCTCGCGACAGGCTTTGTTGCAAACCGGCGGGTTTGACGAACGATTCGGAACCGCATGGCGCGAAGACAGTGACCTTGAATTCGCGCTGATCAAACACCACATTCCTGTTTTGAAAATACACAAGGCGGTCGTAGAACACCCTGTCCGCCACGCCCCATGGGGAGTGAGTCTTAAAGAGCAGAAAAAAGGAATATATGATTCTCTCTTATATAAAAAACATCCCGATCTCTATCGCTGGCGCATTCAGTCAACACCCCTGTGGAACTATTACATTATTGTTTTCTCGTATGTTTTCTCGACAGTGGCATTTATTTACGGATTCAAGCTTATCGCAGCCATCCTGGCTGGTGTCGCATTGATCCTTACGCTTGAATTCTTCCTGCGGCGTATCCGGCGTTCTTCCAAATCGCCGTCTCATGTCACCGAAATGCTGGTTACATCATTCCTGATCCCGTTTTTGTCGGTTTACTGGCGGCTGTATGGCAATCTGAAATACAGGACCCTCCTCCTTTGATTTGGCCAGCATCAAACACATCAACATCAAACATCAAACACAAAAATGGAGTTTGATAAAACCAAAAAAATAGGAATATTCAGGGCGCTTCAACTGGGCGACCTGCTTTGCTCCATCCCGGCAATAAGGGCGTTAAAGAGCGCTGCGCCCTCCGCATCAATTTACCTGATCGGATTGCCTGGAATGAGAATTATCACTGAACGATTCAGTCATTATTTCAATGGTTTTATTCCCTTTCCCGGCTACCCCGGGTTGCCCGAACAGTCTTACAATGTGAATGCAATTGCTGAATTTATTCTGGCCATGCAAAATGAAAAGTTTGACCTGATCCTGCAGATGCAGGGAAACGGCACAAAAGTGAATCAACTCATCGAGCTTTTGGGTGCCAGGTATTGCGGCGGATTTTACACTTCCTCCGATTACAAACCACCCGGTGATCTCTTTTTACCATACCCTGATTATGGCCATGAAACCGAGAGGCACCTGGCACTGATGCACCACATAGGAGTACCCGACGGATCCGTTGAAATGGAGTTTCCTTTGAGAGAGGAGGATCTGCTGGCTTATGATCAGTTGCACCTGGCCGATAAAAAATACGTTTGCATACACCCCGGATCAAGGGGATCATGGAGACAATGGCCGCGTGAGAATTTTGCCCGCATGGCCGATCTTTGCATAGATAATGGCTTAAACGCAGTGATTACGGGAACACCTGAGGAAACATCCATAGTGGAGGAGGTTGCTGCAAAAATGAAACACAAGCCGGTTATTGCAGCCGGTAAAACAAACCTGGGATCAATGGGTGTGATGCTTAAAAGATCTTCGGGATTGGTTTCAAATTGTACGGGTGTTTCCCATATGGCGGCCGCACTCAAAGTACCCGGGATCATAGTTTCAATGGACGGCGAACCCCAAAGGTGGGCTCCCCTGGATAAGGATTTGTTCTATACAATAAACTGGCTTGATGATCCTGATTATTCAAAGACTGAATCAGCGTTGATTACGCTCATACGTAACGGCAGTTTCAGCCAGGGATACGGAAGCTAAAAGTGATTTCATCGCTTCAAGGATCTCATCGGTTGCCGGAACCGGATATTGTTGTTCATAAACCAGGTCATTCACATACCGGATCACCTCATTTTTACTTTCCATTTCCCTGGGAACGCTGTATTCAAGAACCCTGTTCGGCGTCTTCCAGGGAGTATGCTGTGGATTGGTGCGGGCATACAGCACTATAACCGGTGTCCTGAACCCGGCTGCAATGTGCACGGGTCCTGTATTCACCGAAACAAGTAACGAACACTGGCGGATAAGTGCCCCTGACTCGGGAACGGTCAATAAACCGGCGACCGATTCGGCTTTCTTCCCTGATTCATCCGCTATTGAAGTTGCCAGATTGATATCCTGCCGTGATCCTGTGATCAGAATGGGTAAATCAAAGTATGCAGAAGTTTCCCGCACCAAATCGACCCATTTTTCAACCGGAAATGTTCTTTTAGGTTCACTCACACCGGGATGAAAAAGAAAGAACGGGCCTTTCAGCTTAATGCCTTTGAAAAAAAGCTTCCGGCGCATTCTTTCCCTGTGCTCCTTTTTCAGGGAAAGGGAAATATCTTCATGCTGACACCGTGCACCGATGCTTTCAACCAGGGCTATATCTCTTTTAACCTGGTGGCGGATCCATATGTATGGCTCCTTGTCGGGAATCCAGTTTGTAAGCAGGTCGTAAGGATTTTCACGGCAGTACGCCAGCCTGAGCCTTATTCCGCTCATCCAGGCCAACATGGCGGCTGGCAGCGAACTCTGGCTGTATACGGTGAAAATGATACACCCGTCAAACCCACGATTTTTTATTTTATCGGCAAGTCCGGTCAGTTTTTCAGGACTGACCACTTTTTCTTTTTTTAACCAGGGAAGATCGGCCGTAATGGTCTCATCAATGAAAGGGATCATTTCAACTGCAGGGGCTGCCGCATCGGAAGTAAGCAGGGATACTGAACATCTGAAAGTATCTTTAACAGCACGGATCGCAGGAACCGACATAATGAGATCGCCCATGTTATCAGCCCGGATTACCAGTATTTTTTTGCATTCAGACCAGCTGTTCATTTATCAGGATTTATTGAGTATGTATTCGGCTGCCTCTTGCAGGCTTGAAGCGATAAATTCGGGTGTCCTGAAAACTCCGTCCTTCCATTCGGTTTCATTCCCGTTATCAATGAGCACTGTATGACACCCGGCCCTGTTTCCCGCTTCGATATCATTTAATATATCCCCGATCATCCAGGATTCGGTGAGGTTAAGCTTAAATTCCCGTGCAGCCTGAAGAATCAGGCCGGGCGAAGGTTTTCTGCAAAGACAATGACTGTTTTCTTTATGCGGGCAATACAAAAATCCGGTCAGGTCAGCGCTGCTTTTCTTAAACATGCCCGAGATCTTGTTTTTTACACCATCAAGGGCTTCTTCTTTAAAATATCCGAGAGCTATGCCCGGTTGATTGGTGATGATGAAATAGAGATAATTGCGTGCAGATAACAAGGTCAGTCCCTCAGATGCATAATCATTCAGTATTATCTTTTCGGGATCGGTGTTATAGGGAATATCCCTGATCAGGGTACCGTCCTTATCCAGAAAAACCGCTCTTTGCCTCATGATCAGGCTGATTTGTGGATACTTTGAATTTTCTGATCAGACACCGGAAAGAGGTGTTTGCGTTTACTGAAAAGCAAGGAATTATAAATATCCTGCAATTTCAGCACCACCTTTTCCCATGTAAAAAGATCATTGGCCCTGCGGATACCGGCTGTTCCCATTGCAAAGCGTTTAGCCGGATTAAGAATCAACACTTTTACTTTTTCAGCAAGTGCATTTGGGTTTTTAGGCGGTACAAGAAGTCCGGTAACGCCATCCAAAACCGTATATTTAATACCTCCGACTTCAGAACCGATCACGGGAGTGCCGCAGGCCATTGATTCCACAGGAGTGATGCCGAACGGTTCATACCAGGGAGTGGAAACAAATACATCGGCCGCAGAATAATAATAACTGAGTTCCTCATGGTTATGAGGTCCCATGAAATCTACCTTACCTGTAACGTTTTCCTCATCAGCAATTCTTTTAAGACGTTTTAATTCTGCAACACTTGGACCATTTTCGGCATCGCGATCACCGCCCACAACCAGCAGTTTTAAATCGGGCATATCATGAAGATAGCTGAGTGACCTGATTACAGTATCAATTCCCTTACGGGGAACAACTCTTCCGAGCTGAAGCATAATGTGAGTATCTTCAGGGATTTTGAGATACCGGCGTGCTTCTTTTTTGTTTACGGGATGGAATTCATCGGGATTAAAACCGCAGGGAATGATGCTAATATTTTTTGCAGGAGCCTGGTATAATTTTTTCTGGTCTTCTGCATCCTGCGGACATTCTGCAATGATCCTGTCGGCATACTGCATAATTGTTTTTTCAATTGCACTGCGTTCCCTGGGGAATTTATCCGCTTCCTTCTGGTATAGCGAGCGCACAAGGCCAAGGGCATGAAAGGTAATGACAAAAGGAATTTCCAGCCTCATCTTTACCTGCATCGCAACCATACCCGACATCCAGAAATTGGCGTGAACCAGTTCATAGGTTATTTTGTATGACCTGATAAACCGGATCATATTTGAGCTGAATTCCTTCATAAAGGGCATCAGTTCTTCCTTCGGAATGAATTTTTCAGGGCCGGCATGGATGTGAATAACCCTGATGCCGTTGTGCAATTTCACTATTTCTGGTAAAGCTGTATCATCTTTCCGGGTAAAAATATCTATTTCAAATCCGTGTTTCGAAAGTTCAAGAGCTGTTTCATTAACATATATGTTTTGTCCGCCGCTGTCTACGCCCCCGGCAAGAGCCAGTGGCGAGGCATGCTCGCTGATAAACGCTATTTTTAGTTTCATACTTACTGGTTTGGTTTACATATTCTTTTCCATAACATTGCTTTTTTGCATCACTTCGCTGAACAAGCTTTCCCATTCACCTGTAAACCTTGAAATATCAAACATCTGCATGGCTGTTAACCGCGCAGCATCTCCTATCCGTTTTGCTTCCGCCCTGCGGTCAAGCAGGAATTTCATCTTTTCGATCAGGTAATCTGTATTCGTATGAATAAAACCATTGACTCCGTTTTGTAAAGCGACTGACATTTCTGTGGTAGCCATTCCCACTACGGGCATACCCTGCATCATAGCCTCACATACAGCAAGGCCCAGACTGGTATATCGAATAGGATTAAAAAAGAAACGGTATTTGCTGATAAAGGCCGGAAGCTGCGGGTGAAGCACCTCGTAACCGCCAAGCGGTTCGGCGCCCAATCCGACAAGGTCAAGCGGAACCTTTTTTCTCACTTTGTTAAATATGTCTAGTCCCAAAAGACGCCCTCGGGTGGGCAGGTTATTGATAACCACAATGCCTTTCTGTATTTCGCCCGACCACAAATGTCCCATGTCAGAGACACCATGGCTGATGACGTAACTGCTGCTGTTCCCGTTATCCCACATGAGGTGGTTGAAATGTGTGACATGCACTACGGTGACTTCGGGGTCAACCACAACAAGCCGGGCGTTAACAGGATGTGCAATTGGGGGATCGTGCTTAAGAAATATTCTTGGAAGCTTGCGCTGTTCGGGCGAAAGAATGTCGTACTGGTCGACAAGGTAATTCCGGTCAGTCTGGTAAAGGACTACATCAAAATGGTGAGTTTTGACTTCCTCTGCGGGAACTTCGATTACATTGGGACCGAAGGGGAAAGTAAGGCCACGGCCGTAATATCCTTCGTCCCGTTTTTCATTAACCGGGATGTAAATTTCGTAATTACCCAGGGAAAGATAATAGAGATAACTCCCATGGATATGCCATGTAAAAATCTTCTTGCGCATAACAGCATTGCCTTTAACGATGTGATCCAATAATTTAGGAACAGGACTTTCTTGAAAAGGTTTATCAGAAGCGGTTCTATCTGCTCAACTTTAACATTTGGGCTGGCACCAAGTATCCAGTATCAAGCTTTTAATTGCCCCGTGCCTTCAGGCCGGGGTATATTATCCTATGATCACCGTCATGTCAATGGCTTTAGCCATCTCCGGTTAACAGGTGTTTTAGACGGGATGTTTATATGTATCTCCTCCGCATCCAGTATCCGGCATCTTTCTCAAATAATATTTTGATCATAAGACTATTTTGAATATTTTTGCCGTCCATTGAAGCAATTTCTTTTGGCCCTATAGTTCAATGGATAGAACGGAGGTTTCCTAAACCTTAAATCCAGGTTCGATTCCTGGTGGGGCTACTAAGCAATGAGTAATCGGTAATCATTGATCTGTAATCGGTAATCCGAAATGCTTCTTTAATCGTAAATCGTAAATCGTAAATCGTAAATTTTCTCTTAGGGTTTTAGGTAGCCGTTTTCCCTGAACCATTGCATGGCATCTTTAATGGCTGTTTCAACCGGAGTCTGTGGCATGTTTAATTCATGTACAGCCTTTAATCCCGTATAATAATTACCTGTGCGCAGGATTTCTGCATTAATTGAATTCAGGTCGGAACGTATACCTGCATAAGAAATTAGATTTCCAATATCTCCCAATAATGAAAGGAACCAGCCTGGCAACAGAATTTTAAGTGATTTTTGACCCGTTGTTTTTTTAAGTTTCTCAAAGAATTCTGAATAGGTCAGATTTTCATTGGCCAGTAAATAGCACGATCCTGATTTACCATTTTGTATTGCATTGCAGATTGCTATTGATGCATCACCGACATGAATAAAGTTCTTTCCTCCCGGGGGAATAAATACAAATCTTCTCCCGTACATCATCAGCAGAATCCTTCCGGAACTTGGTTTTGTGTCATATGGCCCGATCATGAACGTGGGATTGACAACTACTGTATTCAGCTTTGCGGTCAGCCCGTAATCCTGCACAAGCTCCTGCGCTTTCATCTTGCTTATCGCATAGGGAGCATGCGAAAAAGGATATTTCACCGGATTCGTTTCATTACCCGGATTTTTCCGGGTTCCATGACCAAGGGTGTTTGCCGTACTTATAAAAATAAACCTTTTGATATGGTGCTTCCCTGAAGCCTCAAGAAGATTTAAAGTCGCCTGGTAATTTGTCTGCATCAGGGGCTCAAAACTCCTGTAGTGCTGTGAGGTATCGGCTGCCGCATGTATAACCACATCACAACCTGTCACGGCGTCTTCAGCATCAATCATATTTACCATATTCCCCCGGAACAGCTCATAGTCCGCCCCGTTCAAAGCAGATAAATCAGCCGTCGCACGTACCAGGGCCCGTACCTGATGTCCTCTTTTATTAAGCTCCCTGATTACATTGGAAGCGAGGAACCCGTTTGCTCCGGTTACCAGGATCTTCATGAATTGAAAGTTAGGGATTTTTCAAACAACAAATCACAAAAAAGTAACCACAAGCTCAACGGACATATGATTTCGTTTGATTATTTACCACAAAAAGCATGACTGAGCTTGTCGAAGGCATGCTTGTTATTGTTTAATATCGCGGTGGCTGAGCTTGCCGAAGCCATGCGAACACTGAACACCAATTTGCGATTTAAGAAGTTTTGCCAATCACAACAACGTTATCGATCCGAAACTGGCATAAATTTTTAGTTTCGGCAGGGATGGCGACGGAACATAATTCAACATCCACTTTTCCTGGTCCTGCTTCGGATTATAATTGGTTGTAAACAGGCTGGCATTTGTTGTATAACATTCCTTTGCCATGGTGAGGGGACAATGCGATCCTTCAAACTCTAAAACATTCGGTTTGCAATTCTTATTGTTAACCAGGATTTCAGTTGCATGGCTATTAATCGTCAGGTTGAAAGGCTTTTCTCCGGAAATCATTTTAAAACTCCCTGATTCACATTCAACCGATAATTTTCCGGAAACATTGTCCATTGTAATACCAGCATACCGGGTTTTGAGCGAACCACGCACATTTGAGTTTGTTGCAGCAAAATCCCCGACCTGGATGGAGAGATTCAAAATACCATTGTAATTCGTTACAGCCAGGTCACAGTATTGGAGACCGCCAGCTAATACTCCTGATATTTCGTTCACCGTAACCCTGCCAAATTTATTATTAACAGTAATGTTAGCCCAGGATGGCACATGGATCACATATCCGCATGTCAATGTACTTTTAATTTCCTGTGGCTCATTATCAGGAATAACCGTCTTGTTATTGAGAAATATGTTTCCCCTGCTGCTTATGAGATTATACACAATACGATCCAGATCTTTCCGGGCAACGGATTCCTCTTTATTTTTTGCGCTCATTGTAAATTCAACGGAAACTTCAGACCGGTCCCATTTTTGAATGCTAATTATGCCCCGTTCCGCCTGAATGATGATCTGACCATGAGTATTGTATTTAAATGTTTTTTCAGATTTCCGGGTAACCGTTTTATAGGTTTCCTGGGCCGGCAGGTTATAAAAGCCGGCAGCGAATAGTATAAGTAGTAAAATTTTTGCCATGGCCTTTAATTATCGGTTATTCTGACCTCTGATGATCACAATACCGGCTCGCATACCAATCACAGGGACAAAATGATTCCTGGTGAGGATTGTGTATCCGGGCCATTCTCCATTTGGCGCCCTGAAAACAGGATATTCCTGAACCTCATATTTCAAACCGCCAAATAAATCGATATATCCGATTTTTCCCAGGGTCTTCTGGATCCCGATTTCGGTGCTCAGACCGTATTTTTTTAGCAATATGACTTTTCCCGCATGGTTCGTATTATACAGGTCAGTTACATTAATCCTGTAGTCTTTATAGAACAGGTCTCCAAACGCTGCAAGGGCTGCATAGGTTCCTGATAACGAATTGGTGATTGCAGGATAATATCGTAACTGTTCCTGAATTTTGATCGTGGGAAAATAATTGGCATCATAGTCAAAAAAAGTATTGTTATCACGAAATGCTTCCATTTCTTCCAAACCTGCTCCAATATAGGTGTCTAAGGACCAGTTATGAGATAAAAAACGCTCATAACCAATATTGGTATGTAAAATTCCTAAATCAGCTAGATTAAATTTCCAGACCGATCTGGCTTCGGTTCTTTGTTTATTCAGTGTAAGCATTTTTCCGAGATCAAACCCTGCCCTGATTCCTAATGTGGGTGTCAGATGCCACGAGCGATCGAGAACTGAATTGCTGTAACGGTCCATTGGCAATTCATAAACTGAAGTTTCCTGGTTGCCGCCTAAAAACCGGAGGCCAACATAGATATCAAAATAAGCACTCTGACCGATCTGTCGTTGCATGCCATACCTTAAACCTGTTCCATAAAAAAATCTTTTATCCACAAGCATTGCACCCGTGACATCTGGTTTTGGCTGATAATCTTCACCGCTGAAAACTTCAAGAGCCACGTAATTACCCGAAAAACCGTTTATGTTCTGTCCATATTTTTCACGCTTTTTGAAATTGTAGTAATACTTTAATTGCTGATCGACTTCCCATTCAAATTTCATGGGGAAGAAGCCATCTTTCCAGGGGAGTCCGAATTTTACAAAAGTTTCTTCCGACCAGTTTTTACCCATTTTGTGTTCATAGGAAATGGCAGGCATCAAAACACCGGAACCGGCCAGATCCAGTTTCCATAAAGACTTAATGGGTTTTTCCTTTTCAGCAAGGAATTGTTGATAGAGCCTGTCGTATTTTACATCTGTTGTGTCAATCAACTTTTTTGATAACGGAATGGAATCCTGCTGTGCATTTAAGGCCAGGGAAGCAACAATGAATGCGAAACTGATTTTAATGTGCAATGATGTCATATAAGGTTAATTAGGATTGGATGAGCATTTTTACCATTTTCTTTTCTATTTCAACCCGTGTGTTCTCGAGTCTCAGAAAATATTTCATAAGTTGGGGATCATCCGGCTTCATGTATTTTTCAAGCTCGTTAATTTCAATCTTCACATCACCGAGCTGCTTTTCAAGGTCAATGAAAGCAGGACTTTTGCAGACATCCGGGTTATTCTCACAAAGGGCAGGATCATAAACCGGACTGGTGATCTGAACGGTTTCTGATCCCTGCGATTCCATTGCCTCTCGGGATTTTATAATGCCATACAGGGCCAGGGCAGACACCACGATTACAACCGCCGCAGCCGCCAGTATTTGCATGCGTTTTACAGTGAGAAAGCGTTTCGGATTCTTATCCAGTTCTTTTTCAATTTTTTCCCAAACTGTACCAGGTGCTTTGAATGAAGGTAACTTATTTTTCAATGAAGATTCACAGTCAAGCTGTGCTTCAATCCGCTCCCATAAAGCCGGATCAGGCATTTTGAATGCCGGCAGTTCCTTAATTGCCTTCTTCACTATGTGTTTTTTATCCTTCATCTGTCGTCTTTAAACTCCTGTAAATAGTGCTGGAGAATTACTTTTGCCCTTGATAGCTGTGATTTTGAAGTACCTTCAGAAATATTCAGCATGGTTGCTGTTTCCTTGTGAGAATACCCTTCCACCTCGATTAAAATGAATACCGACCGGTAACCGGGACTCAGCAAAGAAATGGCCTTGTCAAGAAGCTCCCCGGTAAGGTTTTCATCCCATCCCGCCGACTCGGAAAGGTCACCTGATTGTTCCAACTCTGTCGCGGTGTCCGGAGTATACCGAAACTCTTTCCTCTGAATTCTTAATGAGCAACGGATTATGATTGTTCTGATCCAGGTTCCAAGCGACGATTCAAACCTGTAATTTGAAATACCCCTGAAAACCTCTATAAACCCTTCCTGTAGCGCATCGGCTGCCAGTGCTTCATTCCTCAGGATCCGGAAAGCCACGGTATACATGGCATCTTTGTACTTTTCAAAGAGCATTTTCTGCCAATACCGGTCCCCTTGCAGGCATCCCTGTACCAAACTTTTATCATTCCCCTGTTTGTGAAACGGCATTTGACTGAAATTCATCTTATAGTGTAAAGAAAGTAAAAAAAGGTTGCATGTATGCTGGATACTGGATACTGGATGCCGGATGCCGGAAATCTGCCCGCACAGGCATGGCGTTGAAAAGAGCGATACTGGATGCTGGATGCTGGATGAAAACCAATACCGACCCGAATACTGATTTACGATTTAAGAAGTCTTGCCAGACTCAATATTTGATTAAATTTATATGTTCTCAGCCGATAATTTTCACCCATTTTCATTTTATGAAACCACATTCAACTCAGAACCGCATGATCTCCCTTGATTTTCTCAGGGGACTCACCATTGCTTTTATGATTCTTGTAAATAACCCGGGAAGCGAGGAACAAAAATTCTACCTCCTCGGACATGCCCCATGGCACGGCATTACAATTGCCGATTTCGTGTTCCCGTTCTTCGTTTTTATCATGGGCATTTCAATTACGTTGTCCCTTTCAAAGCTGAAGGACTCCAGACCAAATCAAACCCTTTATTTCCGGATTGCTAAACGCACTTTCCTGTTATTCGGAATCGGCATATTGCTGAATCTCCTGCTGATCCCTTATCTGGGCGGATTACGTATAGCCGGTGTTCTGCAACGAATTGCAATAGTTTACCTGGCTTGCAGCATTCTTTACATTAAGACAGGCTGGAAAACTCAAACAGCCATCGCAGCTGTTATTCTTATTGGCTACTGGCTTGTGATGACGCTTGTTCCTGTACCTGAAACCGGAAAGCCTTCGCTGGAACCGGTCAATAACCTGGCCTCATGGTTCGACAGAAAATACCTCCCCGGGATACTGTGGGATAAAGTTCATGATCCTGAAGGGATTCTCAGTACTTTTCCGGCAATAGTTACCGGAATGCTCGGAATGCTTACGGGTACCTTCATGAGAAAATTTGAAAAACTAAGCGGTGCCGTTCGCAAATTACCGATTTTAGGAATATCACTGCTTTTAGCCGGTATTGCCTGGTCATTCGTATTCCCGGTTAACAAAAATCTGTGGACAAGCTCCTTTGTGCTTGTAACCGCAGGTTCAGCCCTGCTTGTTTTCGCACTTTGTATTTGGGTAATCGATATAATGAAAAGAGACAAACTGGTTTTCCCTTTTGTCGTTTTTGGCTCAAATGCCATAGCAGCCTATATCATATCATTCCTGTTCCTGGGACTGGTCACCCCTGCATTTTTTGCCGGTAAATCACTGGTGCAGGTTTGCTGGGATGCCATGGTTTCAGTCGGGATATCCCCTGAATTCAGCTCGCTGATCTGGGCGCTGATGTATGTGGGTTTGTGTTATATCCCTGTTTATGTGTTGTACAGGAAGAAGATATTTGTGAAATTATAAATAACACCTATTCTACCCTCGCCGGGTAGGCCTTGCCGTAATTGATATCACGGCGGGTTACAATGATGTTCTTCACCACCATGTTTCGCCTGAAAGTGCTGTCGGTATTTGAATAGTTGGCTATATAACCACGGATGTTCGTATAAGAACTGTCAATTACGCGGCGGACAGCCTCGTAATTGCGGTTTTCACCCGTACGATTGGTAAACCTGATTTCCTGGAAATTCAGCTTCCTGCCTTCAGCACTGGTATCACTTTTATACAAATAAACACTCATCCTGGGATCAACCGACATATCATCGTCCAGCAGCTTCACATCGGCAGAAACGGTATATATTCCCGGTCCGCTTATCGGCACGTCAATAGCGATGCGGTCAGGTCCGTTTTTGGGGAACACATAAGTAGTATCATTTTTATACAACGTTTCGGTTCCGGCAATCTCGATCTGCTTTTCGGTATCGATAATATCCTGTTCCATGCGCTTCAGCTTTGCTGTAACCGCATTGTAAATTTTCTGAAATTTTTCAGGCCTGGCTCCGTAATAAATCAGGGTGGAATCAAACATGGCACGGGTTATATGGTGCTTTTCAAATACCGAACCGTACAATGTGGCCGAATCAACCCTGTATTTCAGATCCATATCACGCCTGTACTGAACTCCAATCGATTCAGCAATGTGCAGGTCAACCAGCACCGAAATAAATTGCTTTTCAGGTAAAATGAAAGCTTTATGGTTGTGCCGGCATGAAACCGAAAGCAGCAGGATTATCACTATTCCTGCTGCCCGGTAACCTGATAAAAATATTTTTTTCTGCATCAGTCTTTAATATCGTTGAACCGGTATCCGAGCATAATCTCATGGGATCCAAAGTTATGCGCTCCCAATGGATTTAACACGAGATCATAGGAATATCCTATATAAATTTTCCGGTCGTAAATATAGCCTATCATTATGGATAATGCTTCCTGTGTGCGGTAAGAAAGTCCGGCCCAGTACATGTTTTTATACCATACCCGGCAATTCACATCAAGCTGAAACGGTGCAGGCCATACTTTTTTAAGAACAATTCCGGGCTCCACCGCCCATTCGCGATTTACATAATATTTGTAACCGCCCACAAGGTAAATATGTGGTTTTAACCGGCTGCTGCTGTCACGGCTTGTTGAAGAATACAGGTTGATCTTGTTATTCAACACATGCCTGAAAACCAATCCTACATTGTATGTTGATGACCAGAAATAAAAACCTACATTGGCATCCGGAATGTAATAGCTTTCCTTTGAATTGACCACAGGATCAGCATCATCGTACATATCGATTTTTGAAAAGTCGATTTTATACTGCATGATTCCCACGCTCAAACCGGCAGAAACGTTCATTTCCTCATTAATGTTATATTGGTAAGCATAAGAACCGTGAATGGTTCCGGTACTTACAGGCCCACAGACATCATAATAGATTGTTCCGCCCCATCCCATGGGATATTTGACCATCGGGCCATATACGCTGATTGAATTGGTGATCGGCGCATCGGAAAGGCCAACCCATTGAAAACGGTTGGAGGATGTTACCTGGAAATACTTGTTGGTTCCCGCTATCGCAGGGTTCAGAACAAAAGGATTGGTCATGAACATGGTCGATAACGGATCCTGCTGCGCAAGCAATGAAAAACCTGCGACAACGGATAGGCATATTAGGCTGACAATTCGTTTCATCCTCTTATCTTAAAATGGTTACTGTTCCGGTATAGGGTTCTGTTTTACCGTCTTTTACATCAATGATATAATAGTAGGCCCCGATGGGCAATAATTTACCGTTGCGGGAACCGTCCCATTCCACACTGTATCCTTTCGATTCAAATACAAGTTCACCCCAGCGGTTGAACACTCTCACCTTTATCCTTTCGCCATACTGCCAGGCATTTTCAATTCTCCATGTCTGGTTGTAGGCATCTCCGTTGGGACTGAACCCGGTGTATATTTTGATTTTCCTGGCAATGACAACTTTTACCATATCGGTTTCAACGCAACCTTTGTCGGTTGTGCCGAATACGGTATAGAAAATCGTTGACCCGGGCGAGAGCACAACAGCCTGCGCATCAGGATCACTCAGGCCGGTAGCAGGATCCCAATGATAGGATGCAAATCCCGGGGTGGCTGCCAGTGTCGCTGTTTCTCCTTCAAGCAGGTACAATGAATCGCCCACACTGGCCTGTTCGCCAGAAGGATCATAGATATCCATTCCGATCCGTTCATGAACATCAATAACTACGGTATCTTTATCGTAACAGCCATTGTCATATACCGTGTAGATGAACGGCGTACGGGTCTGAACGGTGGCAATAGGACTGATCAGTGTATTATCATCAAGCAGATTTGCCGGTTCCCATTTCACGCTGTCGGCAATGGGCGAACCAAACAACTGGTATTCCGTTCCCGGGCAGATGGTATCATCCTCGCCGGCATAGGCATTGGCCTGGTTAAGCCCGACTACAGTGAAATCAAATTCACCGCTGTTACAGCCGTTTGTGTCGGAAACGACAAGCTTGTAATTTCCTGCTTCAATACCTGACAGGTCTTCCGATGTGCCGCCGTTGCTCCATTCATAAGTGTACTCGCCTGATCCGCCCGTTACGGTGACATCAATGGCACCGTCGGTTGTCACGGCCGAGCACGATGCATCGGTAATAGCTGCAGTGGCCACTATTTCAGAAGGTTCACCGATCACAATGGTGCTTAAGAAAAGCCGGCCTTCGCTGTCTTCAATTTTTACATCATATGATCCCGCTGTCTGTCCTGTAAACGAGAAAGCTCCGCTGTTAATCACAAGGGTATCGGTAAATGAACCGGTAAGTGTATAAGGCCCGGTTCCGTCAATCAGGGCAAGGAAGAAACTGCCATCGGCAAGACCGTAGCATGAAACATCGTGCTTTGTAACATCCACGTTCAGGATTTCAACACTCAGGTTGACATCCTGTGCGAATGTACATCCGAGCGAATCGGTGACAAGCACGTGGTAAATACCGGCAGCGAGATTGGTGAATTTGCCGCTGTCCTGAACCGTAGTACCATTATCAATCGAATACTCATAAGGCGCAACTCCTCCGCTGGCTGTGAGTGTGATGCTTCCCGGATCGGTTCCGATAACCGGAACAATGTCAATATCCACAATAAGCTCTTCATGCTGATAAATGGTTATTGTGGAATCGAGCGAACAGCCGTTAAGATCAGTTGCCCTGATGGTATAGGTTCCGGCTGCTAAATTCAGGAATACACCTGAATCGGCAACCGATGATGCGTTGTCACCCGGAATGAGTGTATAAACGATTCCTTCGTTACCTCCGCTTGCTTTGGCCCTTATAATTCCATCGGATGAACCGTAGCAGAGCAGCGTATCGGTATGCTGAACATCGTCAAACGTAATGGCCGGAGGGGCACTCACCTCAACAGTGGCAACCGATGTACAACCCAGGGCATCGGTAACAAGAACCGAATAGGTGCCCGGACCGAGCATTACATCGTTTTCATCCGGCAGTGAAACAGGTCCTGTCCATACATAGGTAAAAGGTGCGACGCCACCCGAAACGGTTACAATGGCATGGGCATCGTTTGAATTGAAACAGGTTGTCATTAACCGGATGGGTACTACATACGAGGTGGGATGTAATTCGGTGTTAATTGGGTTCTGTATACCTGTTGCAATATTTCCTGAATTATAGGATACAACAGCAGTATCACCCTGGGCATCCAGGTCAATGAATGTGAGAGTGGCCGATGTGAGCAATCCGTCAGCCGGGTCACCGTTGGCATTCTCGGCATCGTAAATGCGGACCTGCCATGCGCCGTTCGAAGGATCCATGCCGTTAAGCACACTCCAGTCGCCGGTGGCGGCAAAAGTGCCTGTAATATTGTTTGAAGCCACACAGTAGTTGATTGTATCCGCGGGATCAGCCTTCGTCGTGAATTGAACATTCACACTGACCGGATGATTGGGAACACAGAAATCACCCGGGCCTTTCAGCAATACTTCCGTTCCGTCAGGAGCAACCAGTGCGAATCCAAGATCGTGTTTAAGGAAATGATTCGTTATTTTAACGCCTACTTCAATCGAAGTGGTGGCTGTATTGATCATAAATGGAGCCGGAGTTCCGATGGTGGCAACCAGGCTATTTACATCCAGTCTTACAAGGTCGGAATACGACGAGCCGCAATCACCATTTACAAGTACCCTGTAATAACCGGTATCGGCATAATCAACCGGGTCAATCGAAAGTGTAGTGGTTGTGGATCCTGAAATACGCGAATCATTGGCCACATCAATCCATGATCCGTAATACAGGTGCTGCCACTGGTAGGTTATAGATCCTGAACCGATTGCAGCCACTGTAAACTGAACAGCAGCGTCCTTACAAACGATAGTGTCAGAATTGATAATATCTGCCACAGTGCCCTGGTAAACAAGCAACACTGCCGGGTTGCTGGTGATCGTATCACACATGCCATATACTTTGACATCATATGTTGCCGCATCGGCAAGTGAAATGGAAGTTAGGTCAAGAGTAGCGGTGGTCCGACCGGGCATATTAACCCCGTCTTTCCTCCATTGGTACGTGAGATTTGTGCCGGTTGCCGTTACAGTAAAAGTAACATCACTTCCTTCACAAAGATCCTGGTCGACCGGCTGGCTGGTTATTACAGGGTTCTGGGCCACTGTAAGAGCCACGGCATTGCTTGTTGCATCTCCGCAGGAGTTTGAGATCACTACGTCATAATTACCGGCATCGGCAGCATCAATTGCTGTGATAACTAATGTTGAATTGGTTTCAGCGGGGAAAATCGGGTTACCGTTCTTTCTCCACAGGTAGGTCAGGTTAGCGCCAGTGGCTGTAACCCTGAATGTTACATTGGTACCTGCACACTGTGTAACTGCCACGGGTTGCAAAGTGATTGCCGGGGCATTGTTGACAGTAAGTGCTGCATTGTTTGATATCACTGTTCCGCAGGTTCCGGTTACTGTAACCGAGTAGTTGGCTGCATCACCGGCGGCTATTGAAGCAATTGTGTAAATACTTCCGTTGGCACCGGTTATATTGGTTCCGTTTTTCTTCCACTGGTAGGTCAGGTTCAGTCCGTCAGCAGTTACACTGAATGTAACCGGGTTACCTGCACATTCGGTTACCGGTGCCGGCTGAATGGTTATAGCCGTGGCCGGATTGAGGGCAAGGGTCACTGTACCGGAAGTGATTGCGGGTCCGCAATCTCCGGTTACAACCACATCATAATTTCCTGCATCGCCGGCTGCTATCGAAGCGATCGAATAAGTCCGGTTTGTTGCCCCGGCAATGTTGGTACCATTTTTCCTCCACTGGTATTTCAGGTTTACACCTGCCGCAGTGACTGTAAAAGTGGCTGTGGTACCGGCACACTGCAATACCGATGTGGGTTGCTGCGTGATCGATGTGGCAGGGTTAACCGTAAGGGCAACCGCATTTGAAGTTACGTTGGCACCGCAGTTTCCGGATACCACAACGGAATAGTTTCCGGCATCACCTGCTGCAATGCCGTTGATTGTATAGGAGCTTGCATTGGCTCCGGGGATGGCCGTTCCGTTTTTACGCCACTGGTATCCGAGACCGGTTCCGGTGGCCGTTACAGTGAACGTGGCATTTGTGCCTTCGCACTGGGTTATCGGCTGTGGCTGAACAGAAATGGCAGTTAAAGGATTGACGGTGAGCGTTGCGTTACCCGAAGTAACTGCAGCTCCGCATCCTCCTGTTACCACAACCGAATAATCGGCTGCGTCTCCTGCTGCAATGCTTGCAATGGTATATGTTGAAGAGGTTGCCCCTGGTATGGCGGTTCCGTTTTTTCTCCACTGGTAAGTGAGGTTAACACCCGTTGCAGTGACCGAGAAGCTTGCACTGGTTCCGGCGCATTGAGTTAATGATACAGGTTGAACTGAAATGGATGTAGCCGGGTTGACAGTGAGAGCCGCATTACCCGAAGTCACATTGGCGCCGCAATCGCCTGATACCACAACCGAATAGTTACCGGCGTCGCCGGCGGCAATGCCTGTAATGGTATATGAATTTGAGTTGGCACCGGGAATGGCTGTTCCGTTCTTCCTCCACTGGTAAACAAGGTTCGTACCGGTAGCCGTAACGGTGAATGTGGCATTTGTACCAACGCACTGGGTTACAGGTTGAGGCTGAACTGATATGGCTGTTGCGGGATTCACAGTGAGCGCCACTGAATTGGAAGTCACGCTTCCGCCGCAGGTGCCCGTCACCGTAACTGAATAGTTTCCTGCATCACCTGCTGCAATACTGGCTATTGTATAAGATGCCGATGTGGCACCTGTTATATTGGTTCCGTTCTTTTTCCATTGATAGGTAAGGTTTGTACCCACTGCCGTTACTGTGAATGTGACACTTGTTCCGGCACACTGGGTAACCGGGTTAGGCTGACCTGTGATGGCAGTAAGCGGATTAACGGTTAAGGCTGCATTGGCTGAAGTTACATTAGCTCCGCAATCACCCGATACAACTACCGAATAGTTGGCTGCATCACCTGCAGCAATGCTTGCAATGGTATACGAACTGCTGTTGGCTCCCGGAATGGCCGTTCCATTTTTCCTCCACTGGTATACAAGGTTTGTACCGGTGGCTGTAACGGTGAATGTGGCACTTGTACCTGCACACCCCGTAACTGCCTGGGGTTGAACAGAAATTGCGGTAGCGGGATTCACAGTGAGAGCTGCATTATTTGAAGTCAGGGTTCCGCAATCTCCTGTAACAACAACCGAATAATTCCCGGCGTCTCCGGCCACGGTTGCGACTATTGTGTAAGTAATGCCATTGGCACCGGTTATGTTAGTACCGTTTTTCCTCCACTGGTAAGTAAGGTTCGAACCTGTGGCCGAAACCGTAAATGTTGCCCCTGAACCGGCACACACTGTAACCGGTGAAGGCTGTACTGAAATTACAGTCGCCGGGTTTACGGTTAATAATGCATTTGATGAAGTTACACTTCCACAATCGCCTGAAACGACAACCGAATAGTTACCGGCATCACCTGCTGCCACACTGGCTATTGTATATGAGCTGGAGGTTGCACCGCCGATCGCAGTCCCGTTCTTCCTCCACTGGTAAGTAAGGTTGGTGCCTGTTGCTGTAACGGTGAAAGTGGCACCTGTTCCGGCGCACCGTGTAAGAGCCTGTGGCTGTGTGCTTATAACTGTAGCAGCATTTACAACGAGGGCTGCATTGTTGGATGTTACAGTACCGCAATCTCCGGTTATAACCACCGAATAATTTCCTGCATCACCCGCAACCGTAGTAACGATGGTGTAAGTACTGCTGTTGGCCGCTGTGATGTTGGTACCGTTCTTTCTCCACTGGTAGGTCAGGTTTGAACCGGTTGCCGCAACGGTGAAGGTTGCTCCTGCGCCTGCGCATACGGTTACAGGAGTTGGCTGTGTTGATATTGACGTTACCGGGTTCACGGTGAGCAGGGCATTGGAAGAAGTTACACTTCCGCCGCAATCACCTGAAACGATCACCGAATAGTTGCCGGCATCACCTGCCGCCACACTGGCGATCGTATAAGAGCCTGAGGTGGCACCGCCGATGGCTGTCCCGTTCTTTCTCCACTGGTAAGTAAGGTTGGTACCTGTGGCTGTTACACTGAAGGTTACACTTGTTCCGGCACATTTCGTTTGAGCCTGGGGTTGTGTGCTGATCGCCGTGTTTGCATTTACAACAAGGGCTGCATTGTTTGATGTGGCTGTTCCGCAGTCACCGGTTACCACAACCGAATAGTTTCCGGCGTCTCCGGCAGCAATGTTGTTGATCGTATAGGAACTTGAATTGGCCCCTGTTATGTTGGTGCCGTTCTTTCTCCACTGGTAGGTCAGGTTTGTCCCGTTTGCCGAAACAGTGAACGTCACATTGGTTCCGGCACACTGTGTTGCAGAAGCCGGCTGGGCGGTTATAGCGGTCACTGTTTTGAGTGCGGCAGTTATTGTATTTGAAGTGGCAGGGTTACCTGTAGTACAGCGGATATCGGATGTAAGGATCACTTTCACCTGGTCACCGGCTGCCAGTGCGGCATTGGTGTAAGTAGCCTGGTTGGCTCCCACATTGGCACCATTCAGTGTCCACTGGTAAGCGGGTGCTGTACCTCCGTTAACCGGCGTGGCTGTGAACTGAACGCTCGTAGCGGGACATATGCTTCCTGACGGATTGGCTGTGATACTCACACTCACGGGCACAGTAGGGGTAGTTCCTACAACTACGTTGGCTCCGCTTTTCTTACAGCCTTTCTTGTCCATAGCCCAGGGCTGATAGGTTCCGGCTGCCAGGTTGCTGAAAAGGCCTGAAGCCTGGTATCCGCTTGCACCGCCGGTTGTAATTGAAAATTTATAGGGATTTACTCCTCCTGATGCAGTAATCTGTATCGATCCGTTTGTCTGTCCCGAGCAGGTGGTGGTGGCCACTGCATTGTCGAAATTGAATACGGGCGGTATACTGTCGGTGAATCCTTCGAAGAAATATTCGACGGCATTGGCGGGACCGCAGCCTTTCGAATCATTCACAACAACCTGGTACCTTCCCTGTGCCAGGTTGGTGGCTGTCTGGCCTGTCTGGCCGATAGGCACCCAGCTGGAACCCGACCTGATGCTCCAGGTGTAGCTATATGGCGGTGTTCCGCCCGATACAACAGCCTGCAACACTCCGTCGGAACCTTCATTACAGGTAAGGCCTTTATTGATCACAATGTCTGAAACAGTGAGTTGTGTGGGCTCGGTAAGCACAAGGGCCCCGTTAAGCGTGCGTGTACAGGTTGTAAAGCTCTGATCACGCATGACCACGTTATAGGTTCCGGGGGCAAGGGCAGTATAGCTGCCTGAACTTGACCAGGGAGTGGTTCCCGTGATGGTATACTGGTAACCGGATCCTGATCCTCCGGTAGGATTTGTAATGGTTATGGTTCCGTTGTTCGAGTGCCAGCAGGTGGAATTTGCTGAGGTCAGCGTAGCGTTCATCTGCGCATTCTGGGTGATCTGCAGGGCAGCATTCAGCACTTTAATGCAACCGGGATTATTCCGGTCACGGATCTGCACATTGTAATTTCCCGCAGGCAGGCCGGTATAATTTCCGGTCGTCTGCCAGCTGCTTCCCCCGTTGATCGAGTAATCGAATACACCGGAACCGCCGGCGGGACTGCTGATTGTAATAGTTCCCGTTGAAGAGCCGAAACAGTTTACATTGGTCTTGCCCACTGTGGCTGAAAGGGCTACCTTATCGGTGAAACTGGTAAGCAATGAACCGATATACATTTCTGTTACATTGTCCCTTACATAGAATACAAGCAGATCGTCAGAAGGAAGGCCTGTAAACGTATATTCCGTGCTGGTTGTGGGGCCAACAGAGTCACTCTGCGTCGGGTTCGTAAGGTTCAGATAAACGTACCAGTATGTGGATGCTCCGCCTGTGCGGGTCATTTTCATGGTTGCGTCGTCAGCACCGTGGCAGGTGATTTCAGTGCGTGTAAAAGTCACTGATTGTGCCTGAAGTGCCAGGGATCCGGAAACGACGAAGGCAAAGAACAGGCATAAATAGTTTAATCGCATAGCCATGGGAAATGTATTATAAGTTCATGGATTCACTGATGATAACCGATTGACCTCTCTGCTCGCCCGAGCCGTCTTCAATTTTAATGAAATACGTTCCGGGTTTCACGCCTTCGAAGGTATAACTGCGCTTTTTCGTGCGGTCGGATTTAAAAAGTACTTTGCTGTTTACCGGGTGGTTGGTTGTCAGATAATACACGAAATCGGGAGAGCCTGATTGCACCGTAACGGTGATGTCGGCTTTCACACCCGAATTGTCGGTTGTGTATTTCACCTGGTACGTAAACTGCATATCCTGGCAGAATGTAAAAGCAGCCGGAAATAACATCAGAAACAGCACTACTGCTATCTTTTTCATAGGGTTACATTTTTATCTCAATATTTACGCACAACTGGCGCAGTGTTAGTTTTACGAGAATTCCCGGTAATTGTTTCGTAATGTAAAAATGCCCCCTCCCCCTGATTACAAGGAAATTTCGTGAATCGAAATTAAATGTAAGGTTAAAATCAAGGCATTAAAATTCAAGGTTTTAACAAACGCTTTTTGAGACAATAACTCTCAGATTGTAAAAAGCTGTGGATTAATGAAATAGAAAAACGAAGGAAAGGGATTGTTTGTTAATAAGTTGTGAAGCTCTTCCTTTCTTTGTCCTGTCACAAAGAAAGGAACAAAGAAAAGACCAGACAAAACGACTTCCAGCGCTCTCTGCTGCAAGGCAGGAATTTCTAACAAACGGTCGCAAGCTCGTTTCTAAGAAATTCCAGCCTTGCAGCATTCACAGCCACGCCGGCTCCCCGTTTTGTCCCGGCAACCGCACGGTGCTTCGATTATTGCTGTGGTTTAAATAAAAAGCTGTGAGATGGTCAAATTGACTATCCGCTTCAATTAACTTAGTGATTACGCCTAATGACCGCTATGTCCGCCTCTGAAAAAACGCGTTAAAAAAATTAATTCACGAAGCGTTAAGAAAGAAAAGCTGTCTGAGTCCGATTCCTGCGGACGAGTTCTTTTCTTTTAGCGTAGTGAATTAATTTTTAGCGATTTTTTCAGCAGCGGCGGCATTTTTTGCTTACTTTTTTTTGCTGCAGAAAAAAAGTAAGTCAGGGCT
>DATGXG010000062.1 GCA_035299085.1 Bacteroidales bacterium
AATTGTTTTATTCTGAGAAACGTCAATTTTTTACCGAAGGCACTGAATTGTTTGAACGAGGAGGAATATTTTATTCTAGAAGGATAGGTGCGTCTCCTAAATTTGCCGACAGGGCATCGGACGCTTTGGCTGAAAATGAAAAAGTGGATTATAATCCCACTGAAACCCAGTTGCTGAATGCAACCAAGGTATCAGGCCGCACCGGCAAAGGATGGGGACTTGGTATGCTGAATGCCATTTCACTGCCTTCTCATGCAAAACTTAAGGATACGCTAACCGGCCATACAAGGGAGGTGCTGATCCAGCCGCTTACCAACTACAACGTAGCCGTGGTGGATAAATCCCTTAAGAACAATTCATATATAAGCTTCATTAATTCGAATGTTTCAATGGTGAATGACCCTTACCGGGCCAATGTTACCGCAACCGATTTCCAGTTCAGAAATAAAAAGAAGACTTATGCGGTAAGCGGTAAAGGCGGGTTCAGCACACGAACCAATGGGGAAAAAGAGAACGGGTATTTTGCCACAATGGAGGCTGAAAAAAACAGCGGAAAAGTTTTTTTCGGCGTTGAACAGAATATTTATTCCGATCATTTCAATCCTAACGACCTGGGTTATTTAAGGCGGAATAACGAAGTTACAACCCAGGCTTATGTGAACCTGAACTTAAACGAACCAAAGTGGATTTACAGGGAAATTCATGCTAATGTATGGTTTGAGCATGAACGGGTGTACAGGCCAAATGCTGTGGCAGGAAATTCAGTCGGATTCAACTTTTTTACTCAGTTTAAGAACAACTATCATTTTGAATACAACTTCAAACTGGCCGGAGACTTTAACGATTATTACGAGCCAAGGGTTAGTGGCAGGTATTATACGGAACCACTATATTTTGAAAATGAGATCTGGCTTGGAACCGACTATCGTAAGGCCCTCCAGGGGAGTATTTCATTTGATTTTGCCAAACAGCCTTCAACTGATCAGCGATACAAACAGGCTCATGCCAACGTGGGATTCCGACTGGGACGGCATTTTCAGTTTGAATACAATCCTTCTTTTGAAAAGCAGATCAATGACAGGGGCTTCGTCGATATGACAGAAAGTAACGACACGATTTACTTTGCGCGCCGCGATGTGAAGACCTTTGAAAATGTATTCGGAATTTCCTATGCTATCAACAATAAGGCCTCATTAAGCTTCAGGGCCAGGCATTACTGGTCGGGTGCAACCAATCATGAATTTTACCGGCTGAAGGATGACGGCACACTTGTTTCTGATCCATCGTATACGGAAAACCAGGATCAGAATTTCAATGCTTTCAACGTAGATATGGTTTTCCGGTGGATTTTCTCACCCGGATCTGAACTTTCCCTTGCCTGGAAGAACGCTATTTACAACGACGGCGATTATGTGATCAGTGATTACTTCAAAAATCTCAACAATACATGGAAGTCGGATCAAATCAACAGTTTTTCAATCAGGGTATTGTATTATATTGATTATAACAGTCTGAGGAGGAAGAAGTAGGACGTCAAGGGCCGTCATTAAAAGCACGTCATTGCGAGAAGCTTGAATTCCTGCCCGTGCTGGCAGATTGCTTCCTCGCATTTAAATTATTCTATAATCAATGATTGGTCAAGCTCCTCGCAATGACGATCGTTTGTTGCAGGCTCAGGCCTCACAACTCAATCCCCGATTCCCTCAGAAGGTGGTGAATGGTTTTTACATCAATAGCCACACCAATGCCGCTGCCTGAAGCTTTGTAGATTTCAGCGGAGAGTTGAAGTATTTGTTTTTGCCAGGCAATGAGAACCTGGATGGGATCGACGCCGGAAACCTCAAATTCTCCCTGCGCCTTTTCAAGCATTTTAATATTGGAGTTGCTTATCTCCATCATTTTTTCGTACGATTTATTCTTCCGGTCGAGTTTATAGCCTATAACTCCAAGTACTTCATTGGTCTTAAGATCAATTAGCGGACTACCCGAATTTCCCCAGATCGTAGTCCCGTCGAATTGCAGATAACGATTCCCATTTCGGTGAATCACTGTAGAAATAATTCCTGACTTTATAGTAAGACTGGGTGTATCGTATTGATAGCCCATCAAAGCCACTGACTGCCCTATGTTGATATGCCTGTTTATCGCCATTTTAAGTGGAGGAATATCCCCAAATGCCAGATCGGTAATTGAGATCAATGAGAACCCGGTTACTTCCTGATCATAAGAAGTAATGATCCTTTCGGTGAAATCATGCATGGTAAGACGTTCATGAGCAGAAACAGTATGACCGTCGTCCTTGACAAATTTTATTTCTACGAATTCAGCTTTTTGCAGCCGGTTTACCATATCATGGGTGATAAGGTAATCACCGGCCCTAAAACCGGAGATGGTGACAACTTCAATATTATTGCCGTTCAGGAAACTTATTGAACAGATAGACGAATGACAAGCTTTCCAGGCATTATTGTATAAACTTACCATGAGTGCGCTGAATATTGAAATTTTTCAATGTACAAAAGAAGTAAAAATTTATTTCGCTTTGTCGATTTACGTCATTTATTTGCATTTATGCATCCGGTGCAGGTTGTCAATACAGGAAATAAAAACAAAAAAAAGCAGGAGTCTGAGAAACCCCCGCTTTTTAACCCTAACCATTAAACCTAAATCTATGAAAAAAAACTTGAAAGAAACTACTCTGTTTAACCCTAATTAAACTAAGTATTAACCCAACGATTTAATAACGAAAATCATGCCAGAATAGTTACATGATGTTAAAAAAAATCATAAAAATTCCGGAAAATATACTTACATTAAGGCCAATACGTCAATTTATCACGGTAACATGCTCAAAATCTTATTTTTAGACTTGAAATGAAATTTGTGCCGGCCTGCGGATAATAATAGGCATACCCGTCATAAACATAACCGTTGGATTCATACTTTCTATTAAAGAGGTCATTTACAAGAATTGATATTTCCAAATCAGGAATTTTATTTCCGAAAATGAAATAAGAAACTCTTGCGTCATTAACAAAATATGCATTCAGTTTGAGAGCCTCGTTTTGAGTGTTGTCAAGGTATTGTTTCCCTACATACTTGGCCATCCAGTCGATTTCTAAATTTTTAAACGGGAAAAACTGCACCTGTCCTCCACTGACTATAGACGGTGAAAATGAAAGTTCTGTATTTTTATATTCAATAAGATTACCTTCACTGTCAGGAGTTTTATAATCGGTCCGGTTCACACTGAGAGTTAAGTTACCTGAGATATTCAGGAAATCGGTTGCATGCCATGATGCAGCCATCTCAATACCTGAGCGTAAACTTTTTCCGGCGTTCCTCCTTATAAAGGCCCCGTCATCATTTATTTCCCCGGTTAGTACAAGCTGGTTCCTATAATTCATCAGGAAATAATTCACCTGGTATTGCAGGCGTGTTTCCGACCTGCGCAAACCAACTTCAAGGTTTCCGAGCATTTCAGGTTTCGGACTTTCCCCGGCAAAAGCGTCTATATAGTCATCGCGGATCGGTTCGCGATGTGCAATGCTGTAAGATGCATACAATATTCCGAAACCGAGGTTATAGCTAATACCGGCTTTAGGATTGAAAAAATGAAAAGATTGATCAATATTCACTGCATTCAGATGACTTTCTATTCCATGATCCGCATAGCCGATAGTCCGGTATTGGATATCGCCGTAAATAGTCATAGGTTCGACCGGTTTCCATGCCGCTTTCAGGAATATATTGAAATCGGTTTTAAACGCAATGTTTCGATAGTATTCATAATCCTTTGGAATTTCAGCAGCATACCGGGCCCAGATTATTTCGCCATAGTGTTTTGCCTTGTCGTATTTATTTGCTGCTCCACCCAGTATTAAATCAATCTTCGGTTTTTTGTAATGCAATGACCAGGTGATGCCGTAATAGTTATTATCAAGCCAGCGGCGTCTTACCAAATCTGTGGAAGTTACGGTATCATGATAGAAATAATCATAGTTGCTTCCGTTAAATGTGCTGTCTTTACCAAAATACAGGTTGCCGAGCCCGTATTTCTGAAATTCGTCGCCCTGCTGATATTCTTCGTAATAGCCGCTTCCTTTTGTAAAATGGCCGGAGACGTTTAGATCAATAAAATTGGTTAAGCGGTGAGATACATGAAGTTGGTAATGTTTCTGATTGTAATTATCCGTTTGGTTATTATAGAAGCTGATAGTGCCGTCATCATTAAAGATGGCGCCTGCCCAGTTAAACGTTCTGTCAGTAGCCATTGTGGCAGCATCAATGCCGTACCACGACTGGTACGTTTTTTCCTTACCTCCGAATACCACGGCTTTTATGAGGGTTTTGTCGTTGATATATCCTCCCTGGAAAAAATAGGAGCTTAAATCTGAAGATGCCCTGTCGATATAGCCGTCCGATCCCAGTGCCGATCCTCTTCCTTCAAAATACCAGTGCTTTTTCATCAGCCCTGTGCCTGCCTGGAATGAAGTTTTCCAGGTGTTGAACGAACCGGCACTCAGATCGATTTCTCCGTAAGGTTCCTGACTGAATGTATTGGTTTCAAGATTCATTGAAGCCCCGAAAGCCCCTGCTCCGTTGGTAGATGAGCCTACGCCACGCTGTAACTGCAGGCTGTTCACTGAGCCCGCGAAATCGGGTATGTCAACCCAGTAAACTGTGTGTGATTCCGGGTCGTTCAATGGCACCCCGTTAATTGTTACATTTATACGGGTTATATCGCTCCCTCGCACTCTAAGACCGGTGTATCCCACACCGGCACCGGCATCGGATGTTGTCACAACCGAAGGTTCAAGGTTCAGCAGGTAAGGCATGTCCTGGGCAGAATTTTGCCGTGAAATAGATTCCCGGTTCAGGGTTGAAAACGTTGTCGGCGTGTTCTGTGAAGCCCTGACAGCTGAAATAATCACTGCTTCGGAAATCACAGCCGATTCAGTCAGAACGACATCAATTACGGTGTCCTTTCTGAGATTCAACCCGGTTTCATAGGAATTGTATCCGATATAACTTACTGTAAGATTGTAATTACCCGGATCAAGCCCGGTCAGAGAGAATACGCCGTTCACATCGGTTGTTGTACGGCTTTTGTTCAGAAAAACATGAGCACCGGCAAGAACTTCCTGATTGCCGCCCCTGATGGTTCCTTTTACGGAAACCTGTGCACCTGCCTGCCATGAAAGGCAAGCCAGTACGAGCAAAATGAATACCTGCTTCATACCTGAAATTTTAAATGTTTATGAAACAGCGGCAAGTGAAGATGTTGTGTTCTGTCATTTGCCACCAAATCCCTTCGCCGGCATTACCCGGATCAGGTTCCAAGGGTGTGATCTCAGCCCGATTTTTTAGGGCACCCCCTTAGTGTGATGGGACAAATGTAGGATATTTTTACACGTCATTGCGAGGAGATGGATAAAAAATTGATTATAGCAGTATTTTCAGTCGACGAAGCAATCTGCCCGCACAGGCAATTGGATGCAAAGAGCGATGATATAAATTGTCAGTATTGGCTAGGTCCTTCCTGTTCTGGCAGATTGCTTCGTCGCATAATATTCTTACTATAATCACAGTTTTGAACTGCTCCTCGCAATGACGGCTCTTTTTTCCTATTTTTACCCCAAATTAACCCGTTGTGAAACTTGAACTGAAACATCCTGTATTTTCCATTCTTTCTGAAATTGTAACTAAAAACAACCTTCAATCATACGTTATAGGAGGATTCGTGAGGGATCTTTTACTTGCCAGGCCTTCAAAAGATATTGACATCGTTGTTGTGGGCAGTGGTATTGACCTGGCTAAATCGGTTGCCCGTGCCATAGGCAAAAAAGGGAAAATTGCCATATACAGGAATTTCGGAACGGCCATGCTGAGGTATGAAGATCTTGAACTTGAATTTGTCGGTGCCCGACGGGAATCCTATCGTTCCGATTCACGCAAACCCATAGTTGAAGATGGTACCCTTGAAGATGACCAGAACCGGCGCGACTTTACAATTAACGCGCTTGCTGTCTCCCTGAACCAGGCCAGCTACGGTGAATTGCTTGATCCGTTCAACGGGTTAACCGATCTTAAGAGTAAAATAATCCGCACCCCGCTTGATCCGGATATTACCTATTCCGATGATCCCCTGAGAATGATGCGGGCTGTCCGTTTTGCCACCCAACTCAATTTTCAGATAGAGGAAAAATCGCTTGAATCCATTACCCGGAACAGGGAAAGAATTTCAATTATCTCAAAGGAAAGGATCATTGATGAGCTG
>DATGXG010000063.1 GCA_035299085.1 Bacteroidales bacterium
ATGCAACCAACCTGCTTACAAATGAATGTGATTTGCTGATTGGCGTTGGAATGAGGTTTGACGACAGGGTTACCGGCGATGTGAACCGGTACGCGAAACAGGCTAAAATTATCCATCTTGAAATTGACAAGGCAGAGATCAATAAGGTTGTTAAGGTTGATGTTCCCATTCACGGAGATGTTAAGGATACCCTGCCGGTTCTTACCAGGATGATCGAGAAAAGAACCCATGATGAGTGGCTGAATAAATTCAAGGAAATTGATAAAATAGAATATGACAAGGTAATCCGTCATGATCTTCTTCCTGAAAAGCCGGGATTGACAATGGGTGAAGTAATTCATATCATTAACCAGAAAACAAAAGGTGATGCTGTTGCTGTAACTGATGTAGGCCAGCACCAAATGATCGCATCAAGGTATTTCAATTTTAAGAACAAGAGGAGTTTTATCACATCGGGGGGGCTGGGTACAATGGGTTTCGGACTTCCGGCAGCACATGGCGCGAAGATAGGCGCACCCGACAAGCAGGTTGTTCTTTTTGTAGGTGACGGCGGACTCCAGATGACCATCCAGGAACTGGGGACCATCAACCAGACCCAGGCAGCAGTTAAAATTGTGCTGCTCAATAATAAATACCTGGGAATGGTAAGGCAGTGGCAACAGTTGTTTTTTGAGAAAAGGTACTCTGAGACCTACCTGATGAATCCTGATTTTATCAAAGTGGCTGAAGGCTTTGGTATCAAGGGCCGTAAGGTACTTGAGCGCCCTGACCTTGATCCGGCCATCCAGGAGATGCTTGATTACAACGGGCCCTATATCCTTGAAGTATCGATTGAAAAAGAAGATAACGTTTTCCCGATGGTACCTACCGGTGCATCCGTTTCTGAAGTAATTCTTGAACCACAAAAGCAATGATCATGTCAAAAATAAGCGAAAACAGCCTCAATGGAGGCAAGCAGACCTATACTATTTCCGCTTTCTCTGAAAACCATATAGGGCTTCTTAACCGCATAACAATTATCTTTACAAGGCGGCAGGTAAATATTGACAGTCTGACGGTTTCAGGTTCTGCATTACCGGGGATCCATAAATTCACCATTGTTGTGAACGATACCCGCGACAAGGTGGAAAAAGTCGTTACCCAGATTGAAAAACTTGTGGAAGTGCTGAAGGCTTTCTATCATACCGAAGACGAAGTCATCCACCAGGAAATTGCACTCTATAAAGTTCCTACACAGTCGATTGTTGAAGGAAATGTGGTAGAGGAGATTATCCGTAAGCATCATGCCCGCATTCTCGAGGTGAAGCCTGAGTATACTGTAATCGAACTTACAGGACATAAAGAGGAGACCCAGGCGCTGTTTGATGAACTCTATAATTATGGCCTGCTTCAATTCACCCGTTCAGGCCGGATCGCAATCACCCGTTCAAGCCGCGAGGTATTTTCAAATTATATGAAAGATGCAGGAACCAATTCAGTAGAATACGCAAAGAATTAATTACTAAATATTTAATACATTATGGCAAAAATTAATTTTGGAGGTGTTGTTGAAGACGTTATAACCCGTGAAGAATTTCCTCTTAAAAAAGCACAGGAAGTTCTTAAAAACGAAGTTGTTGCAGTGATCGGTTACGGTGTTCAGGGCCCGGCACAGGCTATGAACATGAAAGAAAATGGCATCAATGTCATTATCGGACAGGCACCGGAGTTTAAATCCGACTGGGACAAAGCAGTGAAAGACGGCTGGGTGCCCGGCAAGACTCTCTTTTCAATTGAAGAGGCTGCAACAAAAGGTACTATCATCCAGTATCTCGTTTCCGACGCCGCACAAAGGGCCATATGGCCAAAACTGAAACCCTGCCTGAAAGCAGGCGATGCCCTCTATTTCTCACACGGTTTTTCAATTACCTATAAAGAACAGACCGGCGTTGTTCCGCCTGCTGATGTTGATGTTATCCTTGTAGCTCCTAAAGGTTCGGGCACCAGCGTAAGGAGAAACTTCCTTGCCGGCGCCGGTATCAATTCAAGCTATGCCATATTCCAGGATTATACAGGCAAAGCAACAGAGAGAGCACTTGCGGTTGGAATCGCCATTGGTTCAGGCTACCTTTTCCCGACTACTTTCGAACAGGAAGTTTACAGCGATCTTACAGGTGAACGGGGTGTTCTGATGGGAGCACTCGCCGGCATTATGGATGCACAATACCAGGTTTTGCGCCAGAATGGTCATTCACCCAGCGAAGCATTCAACGAGACTGTTGAAGAGCTTACCCAGAGCCTTATCCGCCTGGTTGATGAAAACGGAATGGACTGGATGTATTCGAACTGCAGCGCTACAGCACAGCGTGGGGCACTCGACTGGAGACCGAAGTTTAAAGAAGCGACGCTTCCTGTTTTCAACGATTTATACAACAAGGTAAAATCGGGATCAGAAACAAAACGTGTTCTTGAATCTACCGGAATGTCGAATTATCGAGAATATCTTGAAAAAGAACTCAAGGAGCTTCGTGAATCCGAAATGTGGCAGGCCGGACAACAGGTAAGAAACCTGCGACCGAAAGTAAAATAAGTCATTTCATACTGAATACTTGAAACGGGTAAGGGTGACTGAATAGTCACCTGTTACTCGTTTCTTTTTTTTACATTTACCCTTTCACAACTCTTTCATTGAAGAACGAAACCAATATTGAGTACAGAAGGTTTATCCTGAGCATGATTCCGCCGGCCTTTATCCTGCTCATTATATGGCTTGTTAAAATTGTGGAGCTTGCAGGCGGTCTTGAACTCTATTATTACGGCATTCTGCCACGCAAAATATCAGGGCTTGCAGGTATTTTTGCTGCACCTTTTATTCATTCAGGCTTTAATCACCTCATCAATAATACAGTTCCCTTTTTCTTCCTGCTGACTGCCATATTTTATTTTTACCAGAAAGTTGCCTGGAGGGTGCTGTTTTATTCTTATATCCTAACCGGAATTCTAGTATGGCTTGTGGCACGTTCATCCTACCACATAGGTGCAAGTGGTCTTATATACAGTTTTGCTTCCTTTCTCTTCACAAGCGGAATCATACGGAGGAACATCAACCTGCTGGCCATTTCGTTGCTTGTCATTTTTCTCTACGGAAGCATGGTATGGGGTATCTTCCCCTATATGCCTGAAATGTCATGGGAATCGCACCTGATGGGACTGCTCACCGGCGTAGGCCTTTCCTTTAACTACAGGCACGAAGGCCCGGGTCCGACAAAATTTATCAGCGATATGGAGGAAGAGGAGGAAGAAGAGTCGGAGGAAGAGGAGAGAGGAGAGTCGGAAGAAAGTAGGGAGGAGAACGACCGTCATTGCGAGGAGCAGGAAGTATAAATGATTATAGCAGGAATAAATTGCGACGAAGCAATCTGCCGGAACAGGAAGGACCTGGCCAAGACAGACGGATACTGAATTATCTCTCTTTTTAAGGGCCTGCCTGTGCGGGCAGATTGCTTCGTCGCATTACTTTTTTTATAATCAGAGATTTATCAAGCTCCTCGCAATGACGATAAAGGATCCTATATCGTCTTAAAATGTGAGTAATACTCGAAAAAGGCGTAAATCTTCAATAACTCGTCAATTCCTTCCTGGACGCTGATTTTGGGGATGAAACCTACTTTTTCGATTTTATCATAATTCACCATGAAATGACGCAGATCTTTATCCTGCATCTGCGAATCGATGATTTTGAAATCTACCTTTTCTTTAATGAAGTTGGCAATTTCAAGCTTAGAGAAATTCAGATGATTACCGCCTGCATTAAATACATTGCCTTTCATCAGATCAAACTTCTCCATCGTCATGATGTAACAATCGGCAGCATCCTCAATATGCATGAAAGTACGTTTGGCAAAGCTGTCGAATAACACAAGAACGCCTTCTTTTACTGCCTTGTAGGTAAAATCATTCACCATCAGGTCGATGCGCATTTTCGGGCTGAAACCGAATATAGTGGCAAACCTTAGAGCTACGGCATTTTCCTTTTCCATTGTGATCTGCTCAGCCAGGTATTTTGTATTTGCATATACGCTGAAAGGAGTGATAGGTGTCTCCTCAGTACATGGTTCGCCTGACCTTCCATAGAAAGAAGTGGTCGAAGCATAAACAATGCGCTGATCGCGGCTCAGTCCTCTCAATATATTACGGGTGGCCTGCACATTGATGAGGTGTGCCGAATGCGGATTGGCAGAACAGGCAGGGTATCCGCTTATTCCTGCAAGGTGATAAATGAAATCGAATTCCTGCAGGTTTTTGATTTTATTCCGGATATCTCCTTTAATAATGGTGAGATTTTTGTTTTTTACAAGGTGCAACACCGGCTCATAACCATACATAAAATTGTCGAGTATGGTAACATTGTACCCTTTTTCAAGTAACTTGGTGGTTAGCACAATGCCTTTGTAGCCAGCCCCTCCGGTTATAAGTATCTTCAATTTTGCAGTATTTATTGAACGGGCACAATATTAATAAATTGGACATGAATTCTGAATGAAATCTTAAGATTTTGAAATAAATTATTTTACATGCCCGTAAAAAAAGGTAGCTTTGGGTGGCAAACGATACAGAAAAATGATTGGCAATGGGCGCCTCGGTAAGACGTATAGAATATTACCTGCCTGAAAAGGTTGTAACCAACAAGGATCTTGAGCTTCAGTTTCAGAAATGGGAAGCGGACAAGATTTATAAAAAGATCGGAATTGCCGAGAGGCATGTGGTGAGTAACGAGGAAACCGCACTCGACCTGGCCTTTCATGCCTGCGAAAAGGTACTTGGAAATTTCGACAGGAAAGAAATCGACTTTCTGATCCTTTGCACCCAAAGCCCTGATTATTTTTTACCCACGAGTGCCTGTGTTCTGCAGGATAAATTGGGCCTGCGAAAGGACCTTGGCGCCTTTGACTTCAACCTGGGTTGTTCCGGTTTTGTATACGGACTGGCCATGAGCAAGGGTTTCATTTCTGCCGGTATTGCCCGGAATGTCCTGCTTGTCACCAGCGAAACCTATACCCGTCATATTCATCCCCTCGACCTGGCAAACCGCACTATATTTGGTGACGGTGCTGCAGCCACTATTGTGGGTGCAAGCGATTCAGAAAAAATATTCGAATTTGTACTTGGAACAGACGGCAGCGGGATGACCAATCTGATAGTTCCCAACGGCGGTATGAAAAGCGCAAAAAACCCCGATGCAGTTGAGATTACCAATTCAAGTGGCGATATATCCACTGCGAACTGCCTATATATGAACGGTCCGGAAATCTTCAATTTCACAATTGACGCGGTTCCGTTGGCTTTTAACGAGGTACTTCAGAAAAATAGCGTTTCTCTTTCAGATATCGATTATGTGATTTTCCACCAGGCCAATAAGTACATGATTGATTTTCTCAGGAAGAAATTAGCCATTCCCGAAGAAAAATTCTTTATGGACATGGCAGATACAGGAAACACTGTGTCCGCAACAATTCCCATCGGATTGAAAAAGGCTACTGAAAGAGGACTCATTAAAGAAGGCGACAGGGTTCTTCTTTGCGGCTTCGGCGTCGGCTACTCATGGGGCGCAACTATTATTCAGATTTAGTAAGAAAATAAGATACAATGAAAAAGCTGGACTTTTACACTGAACTGATTGATTTCCTTGAATTTGAACCGGTGACTCTGACAGAAAACACGGAGCTTAAATCGCTGGATGGTTACGATTCCATGGCGGTTATGTCACTTATTGCCTTCTGTGATGAGAAATTCAGCAAAAAAATCAATGCCCGCGAAATACAGAACCTTACAACCGTCGGAAGCCTGATGGATTTCCTGGGAAGGGAAAACTTTACCGATTGACCGGATTAAACAATAAAAATATTGTTATCACGGGCGCTTCCTCAGGATTGGGGCGCCAGATTGCGGTTGAAGCCAGCCGGTGCGGTGCCAATGTCATTTTGGTTGCACGCAATGTGGAAAGGCTTCAACAAACTATGGAATTACTTGATAAAGGCAATCACAGCATCCACTCGGTTGACCTGAACCAATCTGATCTGTTTGAGAAACTTGTTGATGAAATGGTTGCAAACTGCGGTCCTGTTTATGGTTTTGTTCACTCGGCAGGAATTGAAGCCACAATACCCTTCAGAAATATGAAACCTTCTATTTACGAAGACCTGTTCCGGGTTAATGTGATTGCAGGTTTTGAGCTTGCCCGGATCCTGTCAAAAAAGAAGAACTGTGAGGCTCAGGGAGGTAGTTTTGTATTTCTGGGCTCGGTTATGGGAATACTAGGAAAGGAAGGAAAAGTGGCGTATTGTGCAAGCAAATCTGCGCTGATCAGCGGGGTTAAAGCCATGGCGCTTGAGCTCAGCAGTAAAAAAATAAGGTGTAATACGGTGTTGCCGGGAATGATAATGACAGAAATGGCCGAAGAAATGTTCCGGACGTTGCCTCAATCTTCGGTGGACAATATAATAAGCAGTCATCCGCTGGGACTGGGCAAGCCCTCTGATGTAGCCAACCTCGTGACATTCCTCCTCTCCGACAAATCCTCCTGGATAACCGGCAGTGATTTCGTCATTGACGGCGGTTACAGCGCCGGGTAAAGAACGTCATTGCGATGACCGCTTCCTGCGGTCAGAAGCAATCTGCCAGCACAGGCATACCTTATCAAAAACAACAGATACTAATAAACAGGATCGGGGAATTTGATTTTAGGACGGTCGATATATTCTTTCCGCATTTCAATTAACCTGATTTTCCAATCTTTAACGTTTTTATAAATTACTGAATTGGCAGGGACAATGGCCCCTTCACCAATTACTGTGTCCGGCATAACCACCACATTTGAGGTTACCCATGAATCCTTCTTCAGTAATATCCTGCCATGTTTAACATTCCTTTGCACATCAGGCACCATCGGACCACTTGTCCGGTACCCGTCTTCAGGACTGTCTGAAGCAGCAATCAGGATACATCCGTAACTGATGGATGCATAATCTTCAAGAATTATTTCACCTCCCTTTGAGAGAACAGTCCCCATGGCGATGTGACATCCGGTCCCAATTTTGAAAGTGGTGGCACCGATTATCACCTTCTTATCAATCATGCAGAATTCGCTGAATTCATAATCACCGATATTTTCAAAAACAACATCCTCGTCAATAATGATGTTTCCAGCCCACTTTCCGGCTTTAACACTGTAATAAAGGCCCCGGATATAGTAACCTACATACCCGTTCACCGACTTAATGAAAACATAAACGAGTTGTGCATAAACCGGAACCGGCAGAACTAGAATCCATGCGATCAACCGCTCAACGATAACAAGGGGTATCTGAATGATTTTAAAGCGGAGAAGTGTTGCTATGAACCGGAATAACTTCCTGGTGGCCGGTTTTGCAACAGCCAGCTGGGCAAGGAAAGTAAAAAACCTGTTGTCAAATACCGGTTTCAGGTACATGCTTTTCAGCTTTTATAAAAACCTTTTACAAGGTCACACAAATAGGAAATATCTTCAGGTTTCAGACTGCAGTGAACCGGGAACGACAATCCCCTGTCATAGGCGTCAATTGAAGCGGGGAAATCCGAATCGTTGTTTGTCAGGTAGCTGAAGCACGGCTGGCGGTGAAGCGGGTAAAACATCCTGCGGGTTTGCACTGCGTTCTTTTCAAGGTGCTCAATCAGTTGTTCAACGCGGGGAACTTTTACATTTACCCTGAAAGGAATGAAATTCGTGAATTCACTCTGCCTGATAAACTCAACTTCAGGTATACTTTTCAATTCTTCAAAATACTGATTGAAGTTCCTTTGCTTGATCTGACGGATGGTTTCGAATTTGTTGAATTGCGCAACACCTACTGCACACTGAAGATCGGTCATCCTGAAATTCATGCCCAGCTCGGGATGTATGAATGTTCCGCTATTCGGTCTTCCCTGGTTTCTCAGCATACGCAGACGGTTAAAAACCTGCTCGTCATTGGTGAGTACCACCGCTCCTTCGCCTGTTGTGATCGTTTTGTCGGCAAAGAATGAAATTACCCCGTTGTTTCCAAGCGTCCCCGTGTGCCTTCCTTTATAAAACACACCGAAACCCTGGGCGGCATCTTCAACAATTTTAAGATTATGCCTCCGGGCTATATCAATAATCGGATCCATATCACAGGCCTGTCCGTAAACGTGAACCGGCATGATGGCTTTGGTCCGTGAGGTGATTTTCTTTTCAATGAGACTGGTGTTAACCTGAAGATCAGCCGGGTTAATATCAACAAAAACCGGAGTTGCCCCTGTAAAGGCAATGGATGATGCGGATGCGTTGAACGAAAAATCCGGCAGAATCACTTCATCCCCCTGCTTAATATCAAGAGACATCAGGGCAAGGTATAATCCGAGAGTGCCGTTGTTAGCTAGCACTGCGTATTTTGCACCGGTGAACTGTTTCAATGAAGCCAGGAACTCCTGTGAAAAAGGACCTTCGGTAACCCAACCGGTTTGAATTGCTTTTTCAAGGTTTCTGGATTCATGTTCATCGAAAAACGGTTGTATTTGTTGAATGCGGTATTCCATACTATTTTACCAGTTTAAGCCATAATAAATTTCCTGAATGCAATATAGCTCATTCTTATAAGCAGCCAGGCATGTTTCATGAAACTGAAAAATGACTGACCGTAAGCCTTTGATTCGCCGTATTGCCGGGGTTGATAGTGTACCGGTATCTCAGCGACTTTTAAATTATTTTTTATTGCGCCAAAGATAAGTTCAAAATCACCAAAAGGATCGAAGTCGCCGAAGAAATCAATCTGCTTCCTGATTTTGATATAGTTCTTTTTTGAAATTGCCTTGAAACCGCAGAGCGTATCGGTAAACCTCTGTTTCAGAAGTGTTGTGAACAGGATTCCGAAAAAGCGGTTCCCGAGGAAATTCAGCAAAGGCATGGCGCTCTTTTCCATTTTATAAATAAAGCGGCTTCCGTTTACATATTCGCCCTGGTTATACAGGTAGGCATTCCAAAAATGTATGGCCTCTTCCGGAGGAGTGGTTAAATCGGCTTCAAGCCAGATGACAAAATCACCCAGTGCCTCATCAAAGCCATACCGGAAGGCATCGCCTTGTCCGATTCCTTTTTGTTTCAGCATTTTGATATCCTTTTCAGGATATTTGGTAATCATTTCCTGGATTTTCGCAACCGTGTTATCCCGTGAATGACCTTCAACAAAAATGATCTCGGTATTGCTTCCCATTTTAGGCATTCGGGTAACCAAACCTTCAATATTCCCTTCTTCATCCCTACAGGTAATGACAACCGAGCATTTTTTGGTTTCAGGATTGTCAAGGGGCCTTGAAGGTCTTGCCACAACAATGTGGTTTAAAGAAAGTCGACGCAGGAAGGGCAGATTGCCAATGAATTTGTTCAGGATATAACTGATGACCGGAATATTTTTCGGAAAGAACATCAGGTATTTGCGCTTGATCACCTGGTATCCTGAAATATAAAGGAAGTTTTCAAGGTCATCAATCGACAGCCAGTTACGGGTTTTCTCAGGCATTTTAAGCCCTGTTTTTTCTCCCAGCTTGATGAGAGGATTCCAAAGCGGGTTATAAAAGTCGATAAACACCCGGGTATCGGTAGTCGCCCATTTCTGAGCCTTTTCAAGCAATTCCTGGATATTTTCAATACTTCCTGCAATTCCCGAGAAAATAATATAGTCGAAAACCCTGTTCGTTGTATAATTCTCAGCATTTTCACACACGAATTCAACATCCGGATATTTCTCCCTGGCAATATTGATCATGGCGTCGCTAATGTCGATTCCTACACCCTGAGAGGTATGCAGGTTTCCAATCAGATCACCTGTGGCACAGCCAAGTTCAAGAACGGCAGAATTTGCAGGAATGCACATTCTGTAATACTTCAGCACATTGCGGTGGTAATACCTGTTTCTTTTATAATATTTTTTTCGGCTGCCGGCAATGCTGTTATAAAACGATCTCAGGTTTTCAGAAAGAGGGGTTAACATGAAGGATAAGCAGTTATCAGACTATAAATTTTGGAAGGCTCAAATATAATAAATTAATTCATTGAGCTTTTATACGCCAGTCTTTTTGTATTTTCGTCGTGCCAATTCATAAAAATCAATCTGAAATCGTATGGCTTCCAGTTCCAAAAACCCAAAATCAAAAGCCGGTAACCAGGCGGATAAAAAAGGGAATCCACAGCCGAAAGTGCAACCGGTAAAGTCAAAAATACCTGCAGTTAAAAGTGACATGTGGACAACCCTTGACAAATTCTTTGTTAAGCATCTGAATGCCGTCCTTGTGCTTTCTGTCCTTTTGTCGGCGTTTATGGGCGCCTTTTTGTTTGATGTAAAGATCAGTACCGGCGGTGATGATTCGCATTATATCGAAATGGCTAATGAATTTTTAAAAGGCAGGGCATTTCCATCATGGCACGGGCCATTGTATTCTATCTTTCTGAGTGTGCCCATCATGATATTCGGCGTGAATGTTATATGGCTTAAGATATTCTCGTTTCTTTTCATGATCGCCCATCTTGTGCTATTTTACTATACATTCAGGCGTCATGTATCCGCCACGCTGTTTACTCTTATCATGCTGGTGCTTGCAGTGAATGCATCCTTGCTTTACTTCGCAAGCCAGACATACAGCGAGGCTATGTTTATGTTTCTGCAATCACTTTCGATCTTCATTTTCCTCAATATTTACCAAAATGTCAATCTTGATGAAAAGTTGCCTTTAAAGCATGAAGCATTACAATGGCTGATACTGGGATTCTTTGTTTTTCTCGTATCACTTACCCGTAACATCGGTATTGTCATGCTCCTGGCTATGGTGCTGTTTCTTGTATGGGAAAAGAAATTCCGTGGAGCGGTTATGCTTGTCATTTCCTTTCTTATTTTTCTGTTCCCTTTCCGGATATATAAAACACTTGCCTGGCACGAGAAATTATCACAGGGACCCGACCAGATATCGGAGATCCTAAGGAAGAATCCATATAACAGGGCACTTGGCACTGAAGATTTCGCCGGAATGGTCGACCGTTTTATTCTCAATGCCAAAAGTTACCTTTCAAGGCATTTTATGATCGGGCTTGGCCTGCATGATCCTGCTTCACCTGATAAAAGCGGCTTTGTTACTCTGGTAATTGTTATCCTGTTCCTTGTGGCTACCTATTTCGCCTTCAGGCGGAGTAAGATCATGCTGTTCCTTGCCATATACCTTGGAGGGGCAATTACTGCAACATTCATCGCACTGCACCAGAGCTGGGACCAGATGCGCATGGTGGTTATTTTTATTCCCCTGCTTCTTCTGATGCTTGCATGGGGTATTCAGCAAATTTCAATCAACAGGAGATATACTTACCTCGGCATCGTACTGATGATTTTCCTTGTTGTGGTATTCGTCAGAACTTTTGATCAGACATCGGAAAGAATGAAAGTCAACCGCAAGTTCCTTTCAAGGAATATAAAAGGAAATTTGTATTACGGGTTTACGCCCGATTGGCAGAACTTTTTGAAAATGAGCGAATGGGTTTCGAAAAATATTCCGGCCGATAAGGTGGTGGCTTCCCGCAAGCCATCTATGTCATACATTTACGGGAAAGGCCGGGAGTTTTACGGGATGTACCGTTTTCCGAGCGAGGAACCGGTTCAGTTTATTCAAAAACTTGAGAAACGCACAGGTAATTTGCTTGTTCTGCCTAACAAATTGGTCGATACACATTGGCCTGCCCAGTTGCAATGGGGAATCAAAAGAGCCAATGTGGGATGTGTGGCTGAAGGCAGCGAATTATACGGTGTATATGATTTCAAGAGTAATGAAGGCAACGAGATAATTCAATCTCTTTACAAGAACAAGGTTATTCCCTTCAGCGTTGATTCGCTCATTAAACGGGTCAATGTTTCAAAACAGAATTGCTTTGCTGTTTCACCCGACTCGCTGTTGAATACCCTGCGAAAAAACAAGGTTGAATATATTATTGTCGCCAGTTTACGGGCAAATCCCAATGCCAATACGGGAAACATAATTAATAATATTCAACGGTACCTGTTTTTTGTTGAACAAAAATACCCGGGAATACTTGAACTGGTGCACCAGGTAGGAAACAGCGATGCTGAAGAACCAACCTGGCTCTATAAGATAAATTATAAATTTTACGGATTGTAGATTGACAAACCACGATCTGACCGAAATACGCTCAGTTGTTTTAATTGGTGCCGGAAACCTTGCCTGGCATATTGGACATGCCTTGAAAAATCTGCCTTTGGAGTTCAGGCAGATTGTCAATCGAAGCACCGAATCAGGTAAACACCTCGCACAAAGTATCGGCGTGCCCTTAGTGAGTATTTCTGAAGAAATCGCTGGTTCCGATTTATACATAATTTGTGTGTCGGATGATGCCATTGGTGAACAGTTTGAAAATTTAAAACCATATTTAAAGGGCATAGTGGTTCATACTGCCGGCAGTGTGAGTTTGAAAGTGCTGTCGGGAAACAATGCACATGGGGTGCTTTACCCGCTGCAGACTTTCAGTAAGGACCGGCCCGTTGATTTCAGCAAAGTGCCGTTACTCATAGAAGGCAGCGACGAACAAACTACAAATCTTATCCGGCAGTTGGCCATAAAACTGTCGGAAAATGTGCAGGTAGTAAATTCGGAGGATCGCGCGCTTATTCATCTTGCTGCTGTAATGGCATCCAATTTCTCTAATCATTTGCTTGACATTGCAGGACTGATACTGGCCGGTAAAAATATTCCGCTTTCATTACTGGAACCGCTGATGCTTGAAACTATTAAGAAAGCATTTGAACTCGACCCGGGTAAAGCGCAGACAGGACCGGCATTACGCGGAAACACTAAAACAATTAATCGACATATCGATATGCTTTCAGCGTGGCCGGAGATACAGGAAATTTACCGGGTAATGTCAGAAAGTATAACGAATAAAAAGGCAAACCGTTAAAGTCGCTATATTTGTTTACACGTTTCTGAATTTATGCCTGAAATAAAAAATAAACTACTGGCTGTAAAAGCCTTTGCATTTGATGTCGACGGAGTATTCACAAACGGCGCGGTGATGCTGCATCCGGGCGGAGAGTTTATCCGCATGATGAATATTAAAGACGGTTTTGCCGTGCAGCATGCTGTTAAGATGGGTTTCCCCATAGCCATTATTACAGGCGGCTATTCAAGAATGGTAAAAAAGCGGTTTCTCAGCCTTGGAGTGAAAGATATCTATATGCGAAGCGCCAATAAAATAAAAGTATTTGAAGCATATCTTGAAAAACACAATCTTGCTGAAGGAGATGTGCTTTACATGGGGGATGATCTTCCCGATTATGAAATTATGAAGAAGTCGGGTTTTGCCGCCTGTCCTGCTGATTCTGCCGAGGAAATCAAAGCGATATCCCATTACATTTCATTTAAAAACGGAGGCGAAGGGTGTGTGCGCGATATTATCGAGCAGGTAATGAGGGTTCAGAATAAATGGATGAATGATTTCAGCTTTATATGGTAACACCTGGAACTCATATTGCTTCACTTATGAGGCTTATCCGGTGGCCTAACCTTGTGATCGTTGCCCTTACACAGATCCTTCTGAGGCAGTGTGTGCTGATCCCTGTGCTAAGACAAATGAATATGGATGCGCAATTGCCGCTATTCCTTTTCATTTTACTTGTAACCGGCACAGTTTGCATTACGGCTGGCGGGTATATTATAAACGACTATTTTGACCGGAAAATCGACAGGGTTAACAGGCCGGAAACCGTTATTGTGGGCCGGCTCATCTATCCCCGCCATGCAATGATCTATCATATTGTTTTCACGGCGATTGGCATCCTGTGTGGTGCATGGGTTGCAGTAAGCATCCATCAAGTTTATCTGTCCCTTATTTTCATTATGGTAAGCGGTTTATTGTGGTTTTATTCCACAACCTATAAGCGTCAGTTGCTCCTGGGCAATTTCATCGTGGCTTTACTAACAGGCATGGTTCCTTTTATGGTACTTGTTTTTGAATTGCCCCTTCTCCCAAGAACTTATGGAATACTGGCACCTTCGGTGTCTAAGATACTATTTATATGGGTTACGGGATTTTCATTGTTTTCATTCCTTGTAAACCTCCTGAGGGAAATTGTTAAAGATGCCGAAGATCTTGAAGGCGACAGTGCATATGGCAAAAATACGATTTCTGTAGTGTGGGGAACAGGAGCTTCCAAAACGATCGCTGTTTCACTTATTGCTGTCATGATTGGTCTTCTCATCATGGCATGGTTTTATTTTGTCAGGGATAAATTCACCCTGCTATATTTCATTGCCCTTGTAATTATACCTCTGCTTGCTATTTCATGGCTTGTTATAAAAGCTTCAGACCAAATGCAGTTTCACAGGGCCAACCTGTTTCTCAAAGGAGTTATGCTTACCGGTATTGGCTATATGGTTGTTGTTAATTTGTTGATTAATTACCTGAAATGATGGATCTGCAGGCTCTTCAGCACCTTAATCAATACGATATCCTCCTTGCCTCACGCTCTCCGCGAAGGAGGGAATTGCTTAAAGGCATTGGTATTAATTTCAGAATTGTTGAACTTCCTGAAATGGAAGAAGTGTTTCCTTCAGTGCTGAAAAGACACGATATACCGGTGTACCTGGCTCGTGCAAAGGCGCAGCATTACAACTCATTCATGTCGGAAAAAACCTTACTGATTACTGCCGATACGATAGTATGGCTCGATGACGAGGTGATAGGGAAACCTGAAAACGAAGAAGACGCCGTGAAAATGCTTATGAAGCTTTCAGGAAAAATGCATGAAGTGTTCACAGGGGTATGCCTGAAAACGTTTTCGAAGGAATCCGTTTTTTACGGAAGTACAAAAGTGTTCTTCAGGACACTGAGCGAGGAAGAAATCCGGTATTATGTAAAGGAATATAAGCCACTAGATAAGGCTGGTGCGTACGGTGTCCAGGAATGGATCGGCTATGTTGGAGTCGAACACATCGAGGGATCTTATTATAATGTAATGGGCATGCCACTGCAGAAATTGTATGCGGAACTTGTAAAAATTGTGGAAAGATGATGATGGATACTGGATGCCGGATACCCAAAAGCCGTCATTGCGAGCACCGGTTCCTACGGTGCGAAGCAATCTGCCTGCACAGGCAGATTGCTTCGTCGCAAGCTTCGCAAGCTCCTCGCAATGACGTGCCCTGTTTAAACATATTAACATACTAACTACTCATGAAATTCTCTCTCACACTCATTTTTGCGGCCTTTACGATGATTGCTATTGCAGGCGAAGGAATGTGGCCGGTTAAGCTTGACAGTATTACATTTAAGGATATGCAGGAAAAAGGCTTCCGCCTTACCGCATCAGACGTTTATAATACTGTTCAGCCCAGTCTTAAAGATGCCGTTATTCTCTTCGGCGATGGTTGCACGGGAGCCGTGATCTCCGACCAGGGTCTTATTATTACCAACCACCATTGCGGCTATAGCCGGCTTCAGGCGCACAGCACTATTGAACATAATTACCTTACCAATGGCTTCTGGGCGGCATCAACAAGCGAAGAATTGCCTAATCCTGACCTTACTGTCACCTTCCTGGTTAAAATGGAAGATGTGACATCAAGAGTATTGTCCGGTGTTAGTGATAATTTGACGGAGCGTGAGTCATCAATGCGCCTTAATGAAAACATTCAGAAAATCAGGTCTGAAGCAACCACTCAAACCGGTTATTATGCTGAAGTCAAGCCTTTGTTTTTTGGCAATGAATATTTTTTATACGTCTACCAGATTTTTAATGATGTCCGCCTCGTGGCCGCCCCCCCGGAAACAATCGGCAATTTCGGGGGCGATACCGATAACTGGATTTGGCCCCGCTATACCGGTGATTTTATGATCTTCAGAATTTACGCAGGAAAGGATAACAAACCGGCAGGATTTTCAAAGGATAATGTTCCGTATAAACCGGTTAAACATTTCAACATCAGCACAAGCGGTGTGAAGGAAGGTGACTTTACCATGGTATTGGGTTACCCTGCCCAGACTGATGAATACCTCACCTCGGATGCCATCAGCATGATTGCTGTTAAAGCATTGCCGGGCAGGGTAAAAATGAGGACACAGGTTCTTGAATCCATTCAATCGGTAATCGACAAAGGCACTGTTTACAAATTACGGTATTCGGCAAGGCATAAATCTATTGCGAATGCCTGGAAAAAGTGGATGGGGGTGACAAAAGGAGTCGAACGGGCAGATATTTTCAACAGGAAACAAAACAAAGAGAAGGAATTTATTGACTGGGCATCGAACCTTAAAACAGACAGCGCCGGTTATTCTGAAGTCATCCCGGGTCTCAAAAAGGCATACAGCACATATGCCCCTCTTTATGTGGCTAACTCCCTGGCCGGCGAAACGCTTAACCTGCTGGAAATTTCACGTATGACCGACAAGGTGCAGCGCGATTTTTATACAGCATTTGACTCTTCGGAAAATTTTAAAAAGACACAAATCCTGCAAATTCAAAAAACCGGAAGAGGATTCTTTAAAGGAAACGGACTTGAAATCGACAGGAAAGATCTGCCTGTTCTTCTTTCACTTTATTCAACCTATGTGGATTCTGCCTATCACCCTGCTTTCTATAAGACCATTAAATCTGAATTCAACAATGATTATGATAAATATGTCTCATGGATATATGAAAACAGCCTCTTTACTGACTCTGTCAGGTTTAAGAAGGCGTTCTCCAAATCTTATGAAAAGATCAGAAACTCATTGATCAGTGATCCTCTTCTGGCCATTTACAGGGATTATTCCATACTGCTTCTTGGTAATAATGAAAGCCGGATGGACAGTCTTGAATACGTAATGAAGAAATACTACAGGAAATATGTTTCCGGGATGATGGCGATGAATCCTCAGGAACGATTGTACCCGGATGCCAATTTTACCATGCGAGTTGCATATGGAAAAGCTGAGGGATATAGACCTGCCGACGCCGTTGATTACCTATACCAAACCACAGTGGATGGCATAATTGACAAGGAAGATCCGGAAATTACAGATTATAGGGTGAGTCCCGAATTGAAGCAATTAAACAGGCAAAGAGATTTCGGTCCCTGGGGTGTTAACGGAAAGATGCCTGTATGTTTCATTGCATCCAATCATACATCAGGAGGAAATTCAGGGAGCCCTGTATTGAACGCCAAGGGTGAGCTGATAGGAGTGAATTTCGACAGGAACTGGGAAGGAACAGTGAGTGATTACGCGTTTGATCCGGATTTTTGCAGAAATATAACAGTGGATATCCGGTATGTTTTGTTTGTTATTGATAAATATGCCGGAAACGACAGGTTAATCAATGAACTTACTTTAGTAAAATAATAAGTCATGATTGTTACATTGGTTCAAATATGGGTGAAGGGCGACTATAAAGATGCCTTTATAGACGCCACGGTGAAAAACCAGGCTGAAACGCTTAAGGAGCCGGGCAACCTGAGGTTTGATTTTTTACAGGATAGCGACGATCCGCTCAAGTTTGTCCTTTATGAGGTGTTTGCCGATGAACAGGCTATCCTTGACCATAAAGCCACAACACATTACATGACCTGGAGAGACATTGTGGCCGACTGGATGCAGCAACCGAGAAAAGGTGTGAAACACAGTGTGATTTCACCTCTCGATCCTGCAGTATGGTAACTAACTTCAGCCTGATCCGGACGCCCCGTATCTTATTCGGATCGGGAGAGGCTGATAGGATTTCAACGCTGATCAGTCCCGGATGGAAGCACATTCTCATTTTGACGGGCTCAAAGTCGCATGAGAATAATCCTGTATTTGAGACAATCCATAAAGATCTTGAAAAAACAGGCATCCGCCTTGGTTTTGAAAAAATAGAAAATGAACCATCGCCGAAGGATATTGATAACATTGCCCGCAATTCGATTTATCACGATGTTGATGCGGTGATAGCCATAGGAGGGGGGAGTGTCCTTGATGCAGGGAAAGCGGTGTCTGCCATGATTCCGTTAAATGATTCGGTGTTGAATTACCTTGAAGGTGTCGGACATTCAAAACATCCCGGCACAAAGAAGTTTTTCATTGCCATTCCCACCACTTCCGGCACGGGCAGTGAAGCGACTTCAAATGCTGTGCTGTCACAAACCGGGATTAACGGGTTCAAACGATCTTTAAGGCATGAAAGTTTCGTGCCCGATATTGCCCTTGTCGATCCACGGCTGACTATAAATTGTCCCCCGTCAATTACAGCCAGAAGCGGCATGGATGCCTTTACCCAGTTGCTCGAATCGTATGTTTCGGTAAAATCAAATTCACTAACGGATGCTTTTGCACTTGACGGGATCAGGTGTGTTCATAAGAGCCTGATGAGAGCATTTACAAACGGTGATGATTTGGAAGCACGCACCGATATGGCCTATGCGGCATTATTGTCGGGTATAACACTGGCCAATGCAGGATTGGGATTAATTCACGGATTTGCGTCATCAGTCGGTGGCTTTTTTGAAATTCCTCATGGTACGGTTTGCGGAACGATGATGGGTGTGGTAAACCGGTACAATATTAAGGCATTACTAAAACAGACTGAACAAACGGTTTCACATCGGAAATACGCTGAAACGGGTAAAGTCCTTTCCGGTGAAGCGGGTAAAAGCATTGAATGGTACCTTAATTTTACAGCTAATTACATTGATGAACTTACCGAAAAACTTCTTTTAAAAAGGTTATCTGAATTCGGAATTCAGAAAGAAGATATAGGTCGAATAGCTGAAGTAACCGACCACAAGGCAAACCCGGTAAAATTTCAAAAGGAAGACCTGGTTGATATGCTTAAAATCCGCCTGTGATTTAAGCTTTAACAAGCCATAAAGCACCTGGTTCCCTATCTCTTTGAATGGCAAACACGGGACATTTTTCTCCCAGTTCCTTCCTGTAATTATGAGCGAGATAATTCAAAGCCCCGGTAATCCTGAAATCTTTATTATACATGAGAAGGGCCTCAACAAGGTATTGTTCATTCCATAAACAGTGGTCATATATCCATTCTTCGGGATAATCCCTGGGTGTAAAAATATCATGAATATGTACAAAAACACCTGGATTTAGTTCGGGCAAAAGGCTGAAATATTCAAAGAGGACATCTCCTTGTGGCCTGATGATGTGAGAAGAATCAATGAAAAGGATATCATTTGCCTGAAGTTTTTTTACCATCATTTTATCGACATCCTCAACCTTTTTTCGGACAATGTTAATCCCGATATTGTCAAGCCAGCCGTGGCGATAAGGTTCTATGCAGGTCTGATCACAAGAATAAGACGGATCCTCTGATTTATTTTGTTTTATTGCATTGCAGGCCATTAAGGTCGAAAAGCCGCTTCCTATTTCAATAATGGTTTTCGGCTTATAATATCGTATCATGTTGTAGAGGTATTCGCCATCCCCAGAACAATAGGAATCGTTGTCATAAAAGTATCCAAATTCTTTTGCCTCTTTTATGGGAATTTTTATCAGCTCTGCATTATAATCAAAGCCCTGAAGTATTTTTAGCTGTTCATTAATGTTGAAGTCAATACAAGTAATTTCTCGATTCTCAATGAAGCCTTTCTTTAAATGCCTTGCCGGGTTTATCAGGGGTTGGTAGAAATCATCCAGAATGGGGAGAATGCCAAGCATCATGAATATTTTATCACCAAACCTTCCGGTTCCCGCTTTTTTTACGATTTTAAGCCAGAAGGCCGATAAAAATGTGAATGGAAATCCTAGTATCAGAATAATTTGTGAGATGATTCTTTTCATATTCATTGGAGTTTGAAAGGAGGATAAAGGTAATTCCAATGCTAAAATATTGAATGAATGAGATTAAACAAAAACGAAAGGGTTAAAAATTAGTTAAGTGATACATTCTTTATATTTTCTTTATATACCTATTTTACTTTATTTAATCCGATTCTGACACCAAAAGTCAGGTATACATTCAGCAGATCTATTTCCGGATTTTTGCTTGTATAAATGGGTAAGCTTATTCCGGCATAGGGTTCGGCAACCAGCCACGAATTAAAACGGTGCTTGTACGAGAATTTTAAACCCGGAACCACTCCGAACGAATACTTGTCTGAATATGGCCATTCTTCATAGTAATCAGGCAGTTTCATATAAGCCATACCCAGGTATAAACCCAGGTTGAAATTTTTGAAACTGTTTTTTGCAAAATAGTGCCTGAACTCAATAGCAGCTTCTGCTCCTGCGGCAGGATGCCACAGATCACCCGTTGATGCGACAAGTCCCGCACCGCTCCAGAAATCCACGGTATGATGAGGAGAAAGGCTGTATTCATACGAAGCAATACCTTCAAAAGATATAAACGTTCCGAATGTCCGGTAGGGCGTATAAATCACATCAGCCTTGGAAACAAGAGGAATGCAAAGTAAGATGGAAAAGAGAATAAGGCAAACGGTGGTTTTCATCGGGTAATTAGTTTTAAGAAAGATGAATTCCAAATGTAAGGGGTTGCGTTCGGTTTCAAACAATTCCTAACTTTTTCTTAAGCTTTGCCACGGCAATAACAAGTGCCTTGTGCTCAAGGGTCAGGATCTTCAGGCGTTCCCTGAGTTCCTTCAGGCAGAGTTCATCGCCAATTTCCCCGAGTTCATTAATGGCTTTGATTCTTAACTGCTGACGTTCAGCATCCAGCTGCCGGATAATTTTGCCGATTTCATCGTCTTTCATTTGTTTCATTTTTATGAGACCTATGCGACCCATGGGACGAAAGAGACAACGCTGTCAAAACCATCAGACTTAATGGCTATCATATAGTTTGGGTAAATCCTTTTCAAACAGGGTAAAACTGTCTTTTTCAAAAGTTATGAAATCCAATGCGGAGCGATGGCCGCGAAAGGGAGTGTAATACTGTTTGAGATTCGCGTTTCTCCATACCATCATGTATGAGATGTTCCTTGCCACCGAATCTTCTTTAATTGATTGCAACAGGAACTGAGTCCACCAGTTATTCACAGGTATTCCGTTGAAGCCGCACTCGGTTAGTGCTGCCAGTTTCTTATGCTGGTCGGACATTCCCACAAGCATCCTCAACTGGGCTATACCGTTTGATACTGAAGACCCCCACTGAAAATCCCAGTAATTTTCGCATCCCAGTATATCAACCCAGAAATCACCCGGGTAGCGCTCCATATATTGATCTTCATTCTCAAAAATATCGGTTGAATAGGCATAAAGTACATTATGAACCTGAAGTGAATCCCTCAAAAACTGCACTGTGAATACCCATAACCGTTTGTATTCTTCAGGTGTGCATCGGCCTTTCCCCCACCAGAACCAGTTACCGTTGCTTTCATGAAAAGGCCTGAATATTACAGGGACCTGCACTCCTTCTTTATTCTTCAATTCGCGGAAGAATTCACCCAGTTTACGCAACTCACCTTTGTAAAAACTTTCAAGGCTGCTGTCAGGCAGAATTTGTCTCACTGCAGGCGTTACATCCCAGGCATTCCCACCGGTAACCGGATTATTCATATGCCAGGTTACCGTGTTTACTCCGCCCCTGTCAAACGCTTCTGCAATGCGCAGCTTTATCAGGTTAAAAGGCACGCTGTCCATATTAACAGCATTTCCAATTCCGGCTAATTCATAACCATACACGGCAGGATATGTGCCGGTTAATGTCTTGATATCCGAACTGTCCTGCGTAAGCTTCCAGTTTATCCCTGAAAGATTGGCGTCCTGTTGGCCGAAAAGGATACCTTTTCCGCGCATTTTCCTCAGGTTAATCCATAATGCCTTTGTTTCTTTTGTAAGCAATGAATCAACCGGCCTTTCAACCGATACTACTTCCGGCATGGTTATATCAAAGGGAACTGACTGCTTTTTGGGTTTGCAACTGATCATTGATAAAGAAATCAGCAAAACCACCACCGACAAACCGGGTTTCATAGGAGATTATTTATGTCTGCCTTCGAGTATTTCAACAACATCCTCAATACGGTAACCCTTGTATGACAGCAAAACCAGCATGTGATACATAAGGTCGGCCGACTCATTCAGGAACAATTCCCTGTTGTCATCTTTGGCTTCAATGACAAGCTCAACGGCTTCTTCGCCGACTTTCTGTGCAATCTTGTTTACCCCCTTTTTAAAAAGACTTGTTGTATAGGAGTTTTCCGGCATTTCTTTTTTTCGCCGGTCGATTACATCCTGAAGCTTTACAAGGAAATTGATATCTGCCATGGTTTAATTTTATACGTAAATATAAACAGTGTTCAAATGCGATTTCCCGATATTATATCCGTACCGGAATATTTTTTTCGGCAAGAAAGGTTTTTAGTTGGGGTACTGTTATTTCGTTGAAATGAAATATGCTTGCAGCTAACCCGGCATCTGCCTTTCCCTTTGTGAAAACCTCGGCAAAATGTTCCATATTTCCTGCTCCCCCGGAGGCAATAACAGGAATGGACAAATCTTCAGACAAGCGGGCAAGCGCTTCGCATGCAAATCCATTGCGTGTCCCGTCGTGGTTCATGGATGTGAAAAGGATTTCACCGGCACCCCGATCCTGAACTTCTTTTGCCCATGAGAACAGCTCTTTTTCTGTTGGTTTACGTCCGCCATGAATATAAGCCGTCCATGTTCCGTTTTCGAGTTTAGCGTCAATGGCTACTACGACAAACTGTGATCCGAAGTTAAGAGCCATCTGATCCACCAGATCGGGATTAAGAATAGCTGCAGTATTCAATGATACCTTATCGGCTCCGGCCGACAATAATGTTTCAATATCACTGAGTTCGCTGATTCCGCCACCCACTGTAAAAGGGATATTCAGGTGAAGTGCAATCTTTTTTACAAGTGAAGCGAATGTCTTACGGCCTTCGTGACTGGCTGTTATATCAAGAAAAACTAGTTCGTCGGCACCCTGCTCGGCATAAAAAGCTCCCATTTCAACAGGATCGCCGACTTCACGGATGTTTACAAAATTTATACCTTTTACCGTCTGGCCGTCCCTGACATCCAGGCAGGGAATTATGCGTTTGGCAAGCATATCTATAAGTTTGAATTATGACTCAGAAAGAAAGGGTTTAAGATCTTCAAAACTGATCTTTCCTTCATACAGCGATTTCCCGATTATGGCTCCTGCAACTCCGGCTTTTTCAAGGTTGCGGATTTCATCGGCAGAAGAAATTCCGCCGCTTGCAATAATTTGCATGGTGGGAAAATCCTTAACCATCTGCGTGTACAAATCCACCGATGATCCCTGCATCATACCGTCACGGGAAATATCAGTGCACAGGACGTTTTTGATGCCCATGCATTTATAGAAATTCAGGAAATCAGAAAGCCCTATATCGGTTGTCTCTGTCCATCCCGACACAGCGATCAGGCCATTACGGATATCCGCTCCCAAAATAATTTTTTCGGGGCCATAAGCAAAAAGCCAATCCTGGAACAAGTCCCTTTCAGAAACGGCAATACTGCCGATCACTGCCATCTGAGCCCCGCTGTCAAAAACTGTTTTTAAATCACAATCGGATTTGATACCGCCGCCAAAATCGATGATCAGCGATGTTCGTGAAGCGATTCTCTCAAGAGGTCCGTAATTGATTACATGACTTGACCTGGCGCCGTCAAGATCCACGATATGAATCCGCTTTAGCCCCTTGTCCTCAAACCTGAGAGCGGCATCAAGAGGATCTTCATCATATACCTTTTTCTGACTGTAATCGCCTTTCTCAAGGCGCACACATTTGCCGCCAATTATGTCAATGGCTGGAATTATGGTTATCATAATGCAATAAAATTTTCAAGTATGCGATGACCCGGTTTCCCGCTTTTTTCAGGATGGAACTGTGTCGCATAAAAATTATCACGGTGCAGGGCCGCACTGAAGGCTGTGCCGTAACTACACGATGCTATTGTTTCCGGACCCAATGCAGCATAGTAGCTGTGAACGAAATACGTATATGAGTTTCCCAAATCACCTGAGAAAAGCGGAGTTTTCAAATCATATACTTTATTCCATCCCATATGAGGTACTTTGACCCGGTTTTGTTCCGTGTCGTTAACAGTGAACTTCTTCACCTCTTCACTAAAAATACCTAAACAGGTTGTGTTACCTTCTTCGGAATATTTGCACATCAATTGCAGACCCAGGCAGATACCAAGCACCGGCTGACGCAGGCAGGAAATCAATATATCCATTTTCTTTTCCCTGAGATATAACATCGTAGTGCTGGCTTCACCAACGCCGGGAAAGATAACCTTGTCAGCTGAGGCTATTTCGTCAAAGTCATCGGTGATCACAGCCGAAATGCCAAGCCGCTGCAATGCGTAATCCACTGACATTATGTTTCCTGCGTTGTATTTAATGATGGCTACCTTCATGATTTAATAACAGATTGTTAAGTAAAGAGTTTTCAGATGTCAGGGTGACCTAATTAAACACCACCGTCTTATTATTATACACCAGAATCCTCCGGTTCAGGTGCAGCAAAATGGCGCGCGACAAAACAAGTTTTTCGACATCTTTCCCTTTCATAATCAGCCTGTCGATTGAATCACGATGCGATACCCTTACCACATCCTGGTCGATTATCGGTCCGGCATCCAGTTCAGAGGTAACATAGTGGCTTGTCGCTCCAATGATCTTTACCCCGCGTTCATAAGCAGAATGATAAGGCCGTGCTCCGGGAAATGCCGGAAGAAAGGAGTGATGAATATTGATAATGGCATTCGGGTAATTGCTGATAAAATCATCACTTATGATTTGCATATAGCGGGCAAGTACTACAAAAGTAACCTGGTGCTTTTTTAGCAGGTCAAGCTCTTTCTGTTCCATTTCAACTTTGTTCGACTCATTCTTTTCAATATGAAAAAAAGGAATACCGAACTGGCGGGCGACAGGCTCAAGATCATTGTGATTGCCTATTATGAGCGGGATATCCACTTCCCATTCACCCGAGTGTACCCTGGAAAGGATATCGTATAAACAATGCGACAACTTCGATACGAAAAGGGCCATTCGCGGCTGCTGATCGCTGAAGTATATTTTCCAGGTCATATTGTAGCGTGTGGCGATAAGAGTATTGAAGAAATCGGCAATTTTTGGCTGGGGGATAAGAAAACCGTCAAGCTCCCATTCAATGCGCATGTAAAAGGTCTTGTCATGCCGGTCAACATGCTCGTCCAGCGTAATGATGTTTCCATTGTTATCGTTAATAAAAGCCGTGACCTGCGCAACAATGCCTTTGGCATCGGGGCAGTGCATGAGAAGGATGGCCGAATTTTTATTTCTTTTTGTCATGGGTTTATAATGTTCCTTTTGTTGAGGGAAGTGAAGAATTAAGGAGATCACGCCGGACGGCCATTTTTATCGACCGTGCCAGTGCCTTGAAAATGGCTTCAATCTTATGATGTTCATTTTCACCTTCCGCTTTAATATTCAGATTGCAGCGGGCTGCATCGGAAAACGATTTGAAGAAGTGCATGAACATTTCAGTAGGCATTTCACCAATTTTTTCACGTGAAAACTTAGCATCCCACACCAGCCAGGGCCTTCCGCTGAAATCAATCAACACCTGTGCCATGCAGTCATCCATAGGCAGCGCAAACCCATAGCGTTCCATGCCTTTTTTATTTCCCATGGCAATTAGAAATGCTTCTCCTATGGCCAGGGCCGTGTCTTCAATTGTATGGTGTTCATCCACTTCAAGGTCGCCATTTACATTTATTTTCAGATCGCAGCCCGAATGCTTTGCCAGCTGGCTGATCATATGATCGAAAAATCCTATTCCCGTATGAATATCAAATTGGCCGGTGCCATCAATATCCAGTTGCACGTTGATCTGAGTTTCTGCTGTATTTCTTGTAACAGATGCATTCCGGATGCCTGTGGCTACAATTTTATAAATCTCATCCCAGCTTTTTACCTGCCACTCGTTTTGCTTTAATTCAGGAATCACACTGCCTTCATGGGCATAGAAAATTGCCTTTGTACCGAGGTTCCTGGCCAGCTGAATGTCCGTTTGACGGTCACCGATAACAAAGGAGTTTTTCAGATCATAATCACCGTTCATATAGTGTTTGAGCATGGCGGTTCCGGGTTTGCGTGTGGGGAGGTTGTCCGATTCAAAAGAACGATCAATCAGCACATTGTCAAACCGGATTCCTTCGTTTCCAAACACATTCAGCATTTTCCCCTGCACGGAGAGAAAGTTTTCTTCAGGGTAACCGGCTGTTCCCAATCCATCCTGGTTGGATACAATCACCAGTTCGTAATCCAGGTTCTTACGGATAAGATAGAGGTTGCGGATCACTCCGGGAAGGAATTCAAGTTCGTCAAGGGTATCCACCTGGAAATCATCCTGCGGCTCCACGATAAGCGTTCCGTCTCGGTCGATGAATAGGGCTTTTTTCATGTGCTTTATATTCTTAAATCGACTCAAATCTTAATTCGGTGTTCAGTGTTCGTTTCAGGGACCAAAGCGACCTATGGGACACATGGGACCGCAGGCATCCAGCATCCAGTATCCAGCATCCAGTATCCAGTATCCAATCCAGCATCCAGCATCTTTCTTCACTAATACCTCCTCAGCGCTTCCAGCAGCGCATTATTTTCTTCTTCCGAGCCAACTGTAATCCGAAGGTAGCCTTCGCACAGGCTTACTTTCGACCGATCCCTAACAATGATCTTTTTGCAAACCAGGTATGAAAACACTTCACGGGGATTATCAAATTTAACCATCAGGAAATTGGCATCACTGGGAAGAATGCTTTTTACCATGGGCAATCTCGATAGCTGGTTGCTCAGATGAGTTCTCTGCTTAAGAATATTCCTGATCCACTCGTCCTTCCGGGTCACATCGGCCAGGTATTCCAGAGCCGTTCGCTGGGTGAGAACATTGATATTATAAGGATATTTGATCCGGGTCAGTACCTCGGTAATTTCTACAGATGCAAAAGCAAATCCCAGCCTGATACCAGCCATTCCCCAGGCTTTGCTGAACGTCTGCAATAATACCAGGTTATGATACTTTGAAAGCAACGGCGATAACGATCCTGATGAAGAAAAGTCGATATACGCCTCATCAACCACAACAATACCTTTGAACTGCTGGATAAGTCGTATCATGTCATCCCTGTTCAGACTGTTTGAAGTAGGGTTGTTGGGCGAACACAGGAATAAAATTTTGCTGTTTGAATCCGATGCTGCAAGAAGAGCATCTGCGTCCGGCTGGAACTCCTTGTTCAGAAGAACTTCACGGTATTCCACATTGTTAATGTCGGCGCACACCTTATACATGCCATATGTGGGCTTTATGCTCACAATATTGTCTTTACCGGGTTCACAAAAGGCACGGATCAGCAGGTCAATGGCCTCATCACTGCCGTTGCCCAGAAATATGCAATCTGCAGGAACTTCTTTAATGTCAGCAATTCTCTTTTTCAGTTTTCGCTGCTGCGGATCAGGATAACGGTTTAGCGGGGCATTGAACGGATTTTCATTGGCATCGAGGAAAATGGCCTCTTCACCTTTATACTCATCGCGTGCGGATGAATAAGGAATCAGTGAAGCAATATTCGGCCTTATGAGATCTTTGATATTCATACTATTCATTTATGTTGTAACCTGATAGAAACGGCATTCCTGTGAGCCATGAGTTCTTCATTCTCAGACATTGTCATGATTGACGGCCCGATGTTTTCAAGACCCTCTCTGCTGATGTGCTGAAAGGTGATCTTTTTCGTGAAGCTGTCGAGGTTCACTCCACTGTACATTTTTGCATACCCGTTTGTGGGCAGGGTATGATTGGTGCCTGAGGCATAATCGCCGGCACTTTCAGTAGCATAATGCCCGATAAATACTGAACCTGCATTGATTACCCGTTCAGCAAGCGCCATGGCATCCCGGGTGGCAAGGATAAGGTGTTCAGGAGCGTATTCATTTACCATTTCAATCACATCAGGCATTTGATGCAGTATGATTGCCCTGCTGTTTTTTAACGCGCCTAAAGCAATTTCCTTTCGGGGTAGTTGTTCAACCTGCTTATCAATTTCTGCCATCGTCCTGTTTGCCATGTCTTCGCTCGGGGAAATAAGCAGCACCTGGCTGTCGGTTCCATGTTCAGCCTGTGAAAGCAGATCGGCAGCAACAAATGCAGGATTAGCCGATTCATCGGCAACAACAGCAAGCTCTGACGGACCGGCAGGCATATCGATGGCTACGTTGTTGCGGGAAACGATCTGTTTGGCCGCAGTCACATACTGGTTACCCGGCCCGAAAATCTTGTGGACAGCAGGTATCGTTTGAGTTCCATAAGCCATGGCAGCTATTGCCTGGGCACCTCCAACTTTAAACACCCTGGTGACACCTGTGATTTTTGCTGCATACAAAATAGCGGGATATACTTTGCCTGTATGTGACGGGGGCGTACAAAGCACGATTTCACTGCACCCGGCAATGCGGGCAGGAATGGCAAGCATCAGAACTGTGGAAAAAAGAGGGGCAGAGCCTCCCGGTACATATAACCCCACTTTTTGGATCGCGACGGCTTTCTGCCAGCAATCCACGCCATCCATAGTTGAAATCACCTGCTTTTGCAAACGCTGGGCTTCATGAAACCTTTCAATATTAGCTATAGCAACCGAAAGTGCATTTTTAAGCTCGTCGGAGACAAATATTCCGGCTTCGGCGAATTCCTCAGCTGAAATTTCGAGAGCTGTTAATTCTGCCTTGTCAAATCTGGATGTATATTCATACAATGCTTTATCTCCGCGCAAACGCACATCCTCAATAACCGGCATCACAAGTGAATCGATCTGGGCATGCTTCATCACCGGACGACTTAGTATTTCCGGCCACTTACTTCTTTCAGGATATTTTATTGTATTCATTTCGGTTCCTAATCACTAATCACTAATCACTAATCCCTTAATCACCTTATTACTTAATCCCTAAACAATCATCTTTTCAATAGGGATCACAAGTATACCCTGGGCTCCATATTCCTTCAGCTTTCCGATTATTTCCCAGAATTCATTTTCATTTACAACGGAATGAACCGAACTCCATCCTTTCTCATATAAAGGTAATACCGTTGGGCTTTTCATACCCGGTAAAAGGCTGACTATTTTTTCGAGATTTTCATTAGGTGCATTCAGAAGTATGTACTTATTGTTCTTTGACATACGAACAGCCTGGAACCTGAAAAGCAGGTCGGAGAGTATTTTCTTTTTTCCCTCGCTTAGATGAGGAGTGGCGATAACAACGGCTTCCGAACGGGTTACTACTTCAATTTCCTTGAGACGGTTTGAAATAAGCGTGCTTCCGGTGCTAACTATATCAAAGATGGCTTCGGCCAGGCCAATTCCCGGAGCGATTTCAACCGAACCGCTGATTTCATGGATCTCGGAATTGAGATTGTTCTTTTCAAGAAATTTTTTGAGAATGGTAGGGTAAGAGGTGGCAATTCTTTTATTGTTGAACCATGAAAGGTCACCGTATGTCTCCGATTGAGGAATGGCAAGCGAAAGACGGCATTTGGCAAAACCGAGCCTCTCTACGATGGATACCGGCTTATCGCGTTCCATTACTTCATTTTCACCCACAATACCAATGTCTGCCACGGCATCGGCCACATACTGCGGTATGTCATCATCACGAAGGTAAAGGATCTCAACCGGGAAATTATCCCCTATTGATATAAGCTTTCTTTTACTGTCCTGGTTATGGCGTATGCCCGACTCGCGGATAAGTTCAAGCGATTTTTCACTTAATCTGCCTTCTTTCTGAATGGCGATCTTTAATTTTTCCATGGTTTGTTATCGTGTTATTTTACTGCATTCCGATATAAAAAAAGGGGCTTGCAGTATTGCAAACCCCTTTAAATATTGTTAGAGACACATACTGCCATTGTCCGTTTCACGGCTTATGATGGTGATGATGTGTCGTATTATGTTTCATATTTATACTATTCGGATGCAAATATAATAAATTTTTTTCATCATTGCGAGAGCTTGATTAAATATATTAATTAAAAACAAAATTTTCGCTCTGCCTGTGCTGGCAGATTGCTTCACCCGTAGGAACCGGGTTCGCAATGACGTTTGCTTATCGCTTCAGCATAACCAGCGTCTCCAAATGGTGTGTATTAGGCAGCATATCAAAAGGCTGAATACGGTTTACTCTATAAACTTCGGTAAGCTGTTTCAGGTCAAAGGCAAGTGACACCGGATTGCAGCTCAGGTAAATAACTTTTGCTGCACCCGAACTGTTGATCGTTTTCTTTATCTCAATGAGAGTACCCGATCGGGGAGGGTCAAGTACAATTACATCCGGATTACCATGCTTTTTCAGAAACTCCGGTCTGAAGGTTTCAAGAATATCGCCAGTTATAAATTCTGCATTAATAATACCGTTAATTCGGGCGTTTTCTGTTGCATCTTCAATAGCCTGTGCTGATCCTTCAATGCCGATAACCTTCATTGCAGAAGCTGCAAGATACAGGGCAATGGTTCCCACCCCTGTGTACAAATCGTAAATAAGCTCATTTCCTGTTAAGTCAGCCCATTCCCTTACTTTTGAAAATATAACTGAAGCCTGCGCCGGATTTGGTTGGTAAAAAGAGCCGGCGTGGACCCTGAAATCAAGGTTACCCGCTTTTTCGAAAATATAAGGGACACTTTTTCCGGTTGAATGAATTGTTCCCTGCATCTGGCTGTGCCGTGGTGACTCATGGATTGTCCAGTTAATTGAAGTTATTACCGGGAAATTTTGTTGCAGGGCATGCAGGAATGCATTTCTTTTTGATGGATCGTCTTCACCGAATCCGGCAATTACCATGGTTTCGCCGGTTGTACTGATCCTTATGGAAAAACTCCTCAGGAAGCCTGTTTTCTGATTGTGATCATACAACCCCGGGTTTTCAGTCCTGATGTATTCCCGCACAAATTGGCAGATGCTGCCGGCTGGTTCTGGCTGCAATTGGCATTCGGTTATGTCGCTCACTTCCCCGGCTTCCCCGTTATGAAATCCGAAAGCATTGTTGCGCGCAGAAAATGTGTATTCAGTTCTGTGCCTGTAATGACTGACTGAAGGAGACGGAATCACGGCAGGAATTTCAGCAACCTCAATTCCGTATTTTTCAAGCGCATTTAGCAAAATTCTGCGTTTGAGCTCAAGCTGATGCGAATAGTCAATGTGCTGCCAGTTGCATCCGTTACATTCTCCATGATGCCGGCAATAAGGATGTATCCTGAACGGAGACGGTTCAACTATTTCAGTGATATCACCCGTTCTGAATCCCATCTTTCTTCTTCCGGAAACAAACAGAATATCCTCACCCGGAATTCCGCCATCCAGGAAATAGTTCTTTCCGCCAATTTCAGCCACAACTTTTCCGGAAGAATGGATCTGCCCGGCCTTTACCGGTCCCCTAACTACTTTTTCCTGTGCGTTCATGCCCCAAAGATAGACTTTTAGTAAATCCATACCACCCCGTCGGGGTGTACCCACCCCGTCGGGGTGGTAAGAAAGCCCGATAAGTTAATTAACAGTAAAACAAATACATGGCTGAAATACGGCATTAAAAAACATGACAAAAGTCACAAAACCACCCCGACGGGGTGGCAGGGATAGGATTAGTGAAAAAAATATTTATATTTAATATGTTTTACCAGACCCCATGATCCGCCCACATGTTCCTGCCTGTATACCAGTCAGACAGGTTGTGCTTGCAGCAATCCTGCTCTATCCGCTCAATTTTTTATTTGGGCAGGAAAATTACTTTGAAAAGATATATACAATTGAGAACGGGCTTTGCCATAATTCAATTATGTCGATTGCCCAGGACAGTTCCGGATTCTTATGGCTTGGCACATGGGATGGTCTGAGTCGCTTTGACGGGTATGAATTCCGAAATTATTATCATAATCCGAATGATTCCACCAGTATTCCCTTTTTCAGCGTGCAAAATGTTGTCGTCGACAAGCATAATAATGTCTGGATTTTTGCAATAAATGCTGTTGGTATATACATCCGTTCAGAAGACCATTTTAATACGATAAGTAAGGACGAAGATAGTGTTCTTATGAAAATAGGGTTGAATACAATTAAGGTTAACCCATCGGGTGAATTATGGATTGGCGGAACCAAGGGAATTGCAGAATATAATAATTCAACCGGAAAGTTTTTCCGGATTAAAATCATTGATTCAGCCCATTTTTTAAAAGGTGACTGGGTAATAGAAACTATTGATTTCGACAATTATAATAACATTTGGATTGGCCTGCCTGACAAATACGTCAAAGGCACTTATGATTTTGTGAACAAGAAAGTGATTGTTTCAGATGCAGTCCCTCTTATTTCCAGGACAAACCTTATTATGCCCAATGGATTGCATTATTTATCCCAAATAGCGCTTGATTTAAAAGGTCACCCCTGGTTATTATCAAACTATGGATGCATGCCGCTGAAATCTGAGACACAGTTGTTCAATCTTAATTATCCCGATCAGCCTTGCATAAATGAGTTCAAAAGTACAAACTGGTATAAATACAGAAACAGTATTATCGTTTATTCACCTACTGGTACAAAATATACTGTCGATATTGATGCTGCTTCGTTTCCAAGATCTTTATTACTCGACAAGGATGGAACAATCTGGTACTGCACCTATAATAAGGACGGTGTTGGAATGGGTCTTCATGCTTATTATGTCACTCCGGACTATTTCAGACACCATTTTACAGAATATAAAGGAGAATCCTCAATGGTTTATTCCGTTGTCCGTGATAAAAATAAAAATCTGCTGATTGGTTCGCAAAATAATAATTTCGTGGCATGTCTTAAAACAGACGGAACGATTAGTAAGCTTAATTTATTAAGCGACAGTGATGCGCTCAGATCAGTTCATCCCAGGTCAATGGCAATTGATTCAGGCGGTGTATGGCTTGGATATATGCACAGCCGCCTTGATTATCTCGACAAATCATACCGGACTAAATATATCTATTTAGGAAAAGAACCTCGTTTTGACTCAGTTCCTTATGGATTCAGGGTATTATATCTCGACAGGAATAACAGATTATTAATTGGCACCATTGGCCTGTTTCTTTACACCCCGGATGAAAGCAGGCCTTTTAGAAAAATCTGGAGTCATGATGGTGATAATATATATTGCATTCATTCTGATTCAGCAGGAAACATATGGGCTGGCAGCAATAGTAAAATAATCAGGTTAAACGACCGGTATGAAGTAGAAACCATTTATCCAATCGGCAAAACGTTGTATTCCATTGAAGATCTTAGTTTCGGAAAGGATGGAACCCTTTGGCTTGCGCTGTTGGGTGGAGGAATTGAAAATTTTGACCCGAAATCGGGTAAAGTTAAATATTTCACTACGGCTGACGGCCTCTCCCATAACACAACTTACAGCATCCTCAGGGATAAAAATGATATCTTCTGGATAACAACCGACAATGGAATTTCCAGGTTCAATCCGGAGACGGGTAAATTCAGAATTTATGGATATACTGACGGCCTTAAAATCCATGAATTTAATTCAGATGCGGCCTTTATGGCTAAAGACGGTGAAATGTATTTCGGCGGAATGGGCGGGGTGGTTTCATTTTACCCGGATAGCCTTGAACTGGAGCCCGAGAGCAGCAGCCAAAGGCTCATCATAACCGATTTTACATCTTCAGGAATTTCAAGGTATTTTGATAAACCGGTATATGAATGCAATGAAGTCAAATTGAAGAAAGGAGATAACAATTTCGGTGTTTCATTTGCAACTATCGATTTCCGAAATGCTGAAAAAATCTCATACCGTTACAGGTTATCAGGAGAATCGGATAATTGGGTAGAAACGGGTTATCTGCAGCGACGGGTTAATTTTGCCGGACTTAAACCGGGCAAATATCTTTTTGAAGTGGAGTCCACCAGCAACAGCGGAGAGTGGGTACACCACGTTTCTTTACTGGTTACAATTCCTCCGTTCTTTTATCAGACCTCGGCATTTCTCATTCTCCTCATACTATTGTTTTTAGCCATTGCAGGTTATCTGATTTATTTATACAATCGCCGCATCCGGATGCAGGAGCTGAATAAGCAGCATTATCTCAAACTTGAAAGCATCCGCGGACAGATGAATCCGCATTTCATTTTCAATTCATTGAATTCAATCAATTACTTTATAGCTAAAAGCGACCGCATTTCGGCAAACCGGTATATTGCCAATTTCTCAAAGCTTATCCGTGCTTTCCTTAACAACATGGCTCAGGACTACATACCTCTGGCCGAAGAAATAGCAACAATCAGTGATTACCTGGCCCTTGAATACCTTAGATTCGGAGATAAATTTACGTATGAAATCGATACATCGAAAGTAGAATTCATTGATCATTGGGAAGTGTTTCCGGGTATGGCTCAGCCTTTTATTGAAAATGCCATCTGGCATGGAGTCCGGAGTCTCAGGCATAAAGGATTTTTAAGCATCCGATTTATTTATACGCCTGAAAATGGATTGTACTGCCTGATTTCGGATGACGGCATCGGCAGAAAGCAATCAGAAGCACTTAAAAACAATGTTAACGTGCGAAAATCCCGCGGTATCAGCCTTATCAGGGAGCGTTTGCAGATCATCAATAATTTGCAGGGAACCAGCTACAATGTTGTAATTGATGATCTGAATCCTGCTGAGGAAAATTGCGGTACCCTTGTCAGAATTGACATTCCTTCCAGAATCCGAACTCCTTAATCCAATCTCATATGATACTCAAAACCATTGTAGCCGATGATGAAAAACCCTCAAGAGAGGCCCTCGTTAAATACCTCAGCGATTTTTGTCCCGATGTGGAAGTTGTGGCTTCCTGTAATTCTGCACAGAGTGCATATAGTGCGATTTTAAAGCATAATCCGCATCTTGTTTTCCTTGATATCGAAATGCCCGGCAAAAACGGCTTCGAGTTACTGCAAATGTTCGAAAAAATTACTTTTCGTGTTGTTTTCGTTACAGCCTATGCCGAATATGCCATTAAAGCATTCCGATTCTCGGCCACTGATTACCTGCTGAAACCCGTCATGATCGATGATCTGAAATCGGCTGTAAATAAGGTCAAATCTGAAATTTCAACCGAATTGGATACAATGAATCTCAGAAAGCTGATTGAATACCTTACCTTACGACAGGACGATTTCAACCAGATTGTTGTATCGGACAGCTCCGGCTTCAGGGTGATTGAAACCAGGGATATTATTCTTTGTGAAGCAGACGGTTACTGTACACATTTTGTCATTAAGGGCGAAGGGAAAATTACAAGTTCCAAGAACCTGAAGCATTATGAGGAATTGCTTACCGGTCATGGCTTTATAAGAGTGCATAATTCTTTTCTTCTGAATACAAAACATATAAAAAGCTACAGCAACCAGGGTGAAATCATTCTTACGCAAAATATAAGTTGCCCGTTGGGCAATGCCTTCAAGCAAAAGTTCATGGAGCAGTTCAAGAAGAGAAGGTAGTCATTAGCCCCGGCCGAAGGCCGGGGATTTAATTACCAATAAAGATAATGGGCCTTCAGGCCAAAATGTTTATTAGCTCAAACTCCCATTCCATTGGAAATATACCACTTTTGGTAAGGAAACTCATATAACCGACCATTTAATGTATTATTTTGGCACTACCGAACACTCAAACATCTGTGCTTTCCTACCTAAGACCGGTCCAGTCGGGAATCTCTAACGGACCGGTTTTATTTTTCCGCTGATCCAAAAATCTTTTTACATTTATAATCAAATCGTGTTGTTTCTCCATGAAAAAGATTTTGGTTGTGTATTATACCCAAACGGGTCAGCTTAAAGAAATTGTTGATTCGTTGATGTCAGGCATCATAGCTGATGCCGATGTTCAGGTAACCTATGAAGAATTAAAGCCGAAACCTGCTTTTCCTTTTCCATGGACATCGGATCAGTTTTTCCAGGCTATGCCGGAATCCGTTAAGGGCATACCTTGCGAACTGGAACCACTGAAAGTGAATGAAAATGAGGACTTCGATCTTGTCATAGTAGCCTGGCAGCCATGGTATCTTTCCCCCTCAATTCCGACCCATGCTTTTTTCAGGAGTGAATCAGCAAAAAAATTGCTCAACGGCAAACCTGTGATAACAGTTATCGGAAGCCGGAATATGTGGGTAATGGCCCAAAACACAATTAAAACCTACATTAAGGATTGTGGCGGACGACTTGTAGGGAATATCCTGTTGTTTGACCGGGCCGCCAACCTTTTGAGCGTCATTTCGATTATCCGGTGGATGTTCAAAGGCAAAAAGGACAGGTATATGAAAATCATTCCTCCGGCAGGAGTTTCAGATGCCGATATTGCCAATGCATCAAAATACGGAGCCACAATTCTTGACAGTGTAAAAACCGGGAACTATGACCAGCTTCATCCCCGGCTCATATCCATGGGTGCCGTAGATGTGGATCCATCTGTTGTGATGATTGAAAAAAGAGGGATTATATTTTTCAGGATATGGTCTTCTTTTATATTAAAGAAAGGTTCTTACGGAGAAAAATCGCGACTGGTGAGAGTGCGGTTATTCAAATACTATCTGCTTGCCGTGCTGTATCTTGTGTCTCCGTTTGCATCCATCCTCTACAGGGTCATAAAACCCTTCAGGAAGAACACTATTAAAAAACAGATATCTTTATATCAATCGCTTTAATCACGTATGATTGTTTTTTTTAGCTTTGCACTTTTGTATGAATCGTCAATGTCGGATGGCCCTGACGCAGTAACATTCCATTTATTTTAGTGTATGTCAAACGAGGTTTTCATTACCAACATTACTAGGTACCTTCCTAACAGCCCTGTTTCTAATGATGAAATGGAAGAATACCTTGGAATGATCGATAACAGGCCCTCAAAGGCCCGGAGGATAGTGTTGAGAAACAACGGCATTGTAAACCGGCATTATGCTCTTAAAAAAGGAGGTATTCCCACACACAGCAATGCGGAACTGGCGGCTGAGGCAGTCAATTTATTGTTTGACGACCGGTTTAAAAGGGAAAATGTACAACTTCTGGCCTGTGGTACCGCTTCACCCGACCAGATCATGCCGTCGCAGGCATCCATGGTTCATGGCTTACTTGACATTCCGGCAATTGAAATCGCATCCTTTGCAGGTTCATGCTGTGCCAGTATCCAGGCTTTGAAGTTCGGCTATTTATCTGTTCTGGCAGGCAATACACAAAACGGTATTGTTACAGGTTCTGAAATACTTTCGCACTGGATGCTCTCAAAATATTTTGAAAAGGAATCCGAAAACGAAGCTAAACTGAAGGAAAATCCTCTTATTGCTTTTGAGAAGGAGTTTTTGCGCTGGATGCTTTCGGATGGCGCAGGAGCTGTGCTTATTGAAAATAAACCGGCAGGAAAACATCCCTTGAAAATTGAGTGGATTGAAATCAGGTCATATGCCAGCGAAAAGGAGACCTGTATGTATGCAGGTGCTGATAAAGACGCTGATGGACAATTGAGAGGATGGTGCAGGTTTGAAGCCGAAGACTGGCTGAATAAATCGATATTTTCACTGAAGCAGGATACCCGTATGCTGGGCGAAAACATAGTTCAGATCGGCGGCAGATTTCTGAAAGAAGTCCTTGAAGAAAGGAAATTTGACATTCATGAAGTGGATTATTTCCTTCCACATCTTTCATCCGAGTTTTTCAGGGATGCAATATTTAAGGAGCTTGATCTGATTGGTATTCCCATTCCCAAAGAAAAATGGTTTACCAATCTTACCACTGTAGGCAATGTGGCCACGGTTTCATTCATCCTGATGCTTGAGGAACTCATCCGTACAAAGGAATTAAAAAAAGGTCAGAAAATCCTTATCCAGGTTCCTGAAAGTGCCCGGTTTACCTATGCTTATGCACTTCTGACAGTTTGTTAATTGAATCCTTTTTAGATGCACATTGTCCGATATTTAAGCGTTATCAGAACAATTTCAGATTTTAATTGGTTAGAATTACCGGAAACAATTATAGCCGGAAAGTATGAAAATTGATGAAGTTCCACAGGATAAAGGGTACCTTGTTAAGGGAAGGATCAGCGATCTGAGTTATGCCGTTGGTAATGACGGTAAATATATTAGCAGGCAAAGCCAGGGTTGGGCGCCCAAGAATGAAGCGATGTCGCTTGCCTGGGATGTGGTTTACGAACGGGCTGAGAATGCAAGAAACCTTGTGTTGGCTGGCATTTTAAGTCCTGTGGCTTTTTATATGGAACTGAATATAATGGATGTTCACATATTATCCAGCTATACCGGCATTTCAAAATGGAAGGTGAAAAGACACCTTAAAATGAAGAATTTTTTAAAGATGAAACCGGAGGTGCTTTCCAGGTATGCCGAAGCATTTAAAATGGCACCCTGTGAACTGTCAGATGTGAATAAAATAAGGGAGGTTAAAATCGGTCATGAAAATTGACTTTCAGCATAAACAATCGGCTCATTGTGAAAACGGTGTAACATCCAATCTTCTGAATTATTACGGAATAAAGCTGAGTGAACCGATGGTGTTCGGTATCGGCTCGGGTTATTTCTTTTCCCATATGCCCTTTTATAAACTTAACGGCATGCCTGTTACATCTTTCAGGGTGCTGCCGGGATGGATATTCAAAAGGGTAACACATCGCCTGGGAATAAAAGTTGAACGTAAAAAATTCACCAATCCGGACAGTTCCATGAAAGAACTGGATGACCTGCTGAACAAGGGAATTCCTACTGGTATGCTCGTCGGTGTTTTCCAGTTGCCTTACTTTCCTAAAGAATACCGTTTCCATTTCAATGCCCATAACCTTACTGTTTTTGGCAGGGAAAACGGCCATTACCTAATCAGCGATCCCATAATGGAGCATATTGAAACTCTTACATATGACGAGCTGGTCAGGGTTCGCTTTGCACATGGCACTTATCCGCCAAAAGGAAGAATGTACCATATTACCCATGTGCCGAAGAATATTGATATTAATTCAGCAATAATAACGGGCATCAATAAAACGGCAAAAGACATGCTTGGAATCCCGGTGCCGATGTTCGGAATAAAAGGGATTCGCTTTCTCGCCAAACGAATGCGCACATGGCCTGAGAAATACGGTCAGAAAATGGCCATCCTTAATCTGGGACAGGTTATCCGCATGCTGGAAGAGATCGGAACAGGCGGAGCAGGATTCCGGTTTATTTATGCCGCTTTTCTGCAGGAAAGTGCTGAAAGACTTAACAAGCGCTGGTTAAATGATGTCAGCGTTGAAATGACTGCAACAGGGGATGCGTGGCGGGAGTTTGCCGTAATGGCAGCCCGCTGTTTTAAGAATCGTGACAATGCCAATATTACCTATGATTCACTTGCTGACAGGCTCATGTATATTGCCGACCGTGAAGAGCACGTGTTTCAGCAGCTGAAGGATATTTCAGTTCGATGAACACACCTCCCGTCATACATATCGAAAAGCTGGGCAAGTGGTATAAGAACAGTCCGCGGCCTGCCCTTAACACAATCGATCTGGACATTCCGGAAGGGAGGATCTTCGGACTTCTTGGGCCTAATGGCGCCGGCAAAACAACAATGATCCGGATACTTTGCGGATTGTTACCTCCTTCAGGGGGTTCAGTTACCATTGGTGGTTACTCACTTCATACGGAGAAAAGTAAAATCAAAAGAATAATCGGGGTTGTTCCACAGGAAATAGCCATATACCCAACGCTCACAGCTACTGAAAATCTCACGATTTACGGAGGAATCTGCGGACTGAGCGGTTCCGATCTGAAAAAAAGAATTAATAAATGGCTGGAAGTGTTCGGACTTGAAAAAAGTAAAAATCAGCAAACCGGTTTTTACTCAGGTGGCATGAAACGCAGGATAAACCTGATTGCCGGGATTATTCATGATCCTAAGATCCTTTTCCTTGATGAGCCTACGGTTGGTGTGGATGTGCAATCGAAAAAAGTCATCATTGATAATCTTTTTGAAATTAACCGGACGGGTACAACCATAGTCTATACGTCACATTATCTTGAAGAGGCCGAAAACCTGTGTTCCGATATTGCCATTATTGATGAAGGCAATATCATTTCAAGAGGTACCCTTCAGGAAATGCGCAAAAAGCACGGGATTGATTCTAAACTTGAGGACATATTCCTCCACCTGACCGGCAGGGAACTGAGAGATTAATTATGAAAGTATTTTCAAAACTGGTTTATAAGGATTTCCTGGTTATGATCAGGGACAGGGGCGGACTTGCCATGCTGTTTATCATGCCTATGGCCCTTGTTTTGATCATGACAAGCCTGCAGAATAATACCTTTAAAGCAATCAATGAAAGCGGGATCAATCTGGTGATGGTAAACAACGATACCGATTCACTGGGCCTTGCCATCGAGAAAGAAATTGTCAATTCCGGTTTTTTCAATGTACACCGTGAGATCGGTGGTAAAACTCCTTCTGAAGCACAGGTAAAAGAAGCGGTAGCTTCCGGCAAATACCAGATTGGTATTGTTATACCTGAAAGCGCCACATCGCTGATCCGTGAAAAGGTAAAACACAACGTAAACCGCATATTCATGGGCGATTCAAGCGCTCAGCCAGGGAATGAGCAGGTTGTCATTATGCTGTACGTTGACCCGGCTACGAAAAACTCGATGCGCTCCACTTTACAGGGTTCTATCAGGCAGTACACAGCGCAGGTTGAATCACGGATCGTTTTGAATGAACTGACTAAAGAAATAAGCAACCGAATGATGATCAACATTCCTAACCTGAATGAAATCAGGCAGGAGACTGTGATTTATAAAGAAGAATATGTGGCCAGAAATAACCAGACCGTTATTCCCAATGCGGTTCAGCATAATATACCAGCCTGGACGCTGTTTGCCATGTTTTTTATCGTGATTCCGTTTGCGAGCGCTATGATTAAGGAAAGGGAAGACAGCAGCCTTGACCGACTGCTGACGATGCCATGCACGTATGCAACAATCCTGCTGAGTAAGATTGCTGTAAATCTCATCATTTGCTTTATCCAGTTCCTGCTGATCATGCTTATGGGTGTGTATCTGTTCCCTTTGATCGGGTTACCCCGGCTTGATATTACCGGAAAACTGCTGAACCTTTCAGTTATAGCCATTTCTGCAGCCCTGGCTGCCGTAAGTTATGGAGTGGCTGTAGGCACAATTGCCAAAACACACCAGCAGGCCGCAATATTCGCATCTATTTCAGTCGTGATCCTTGCCGCCATTGGCGGAATCTGGGTCCCTGTATTCATTATGCCACCCTTTATGAGGGAAATCAGTGTAGCATCTCCGCTGAACTGGGGCCTGAACGGTTTTTACGATATACTGGTGCGGAATGCGATGCTGAGCCAGGTAATTCATTACAGCTTCTGGCTAATTCTTTTTGCTGCTTTTTGCCTGTTGGTTGCCTTGTGGTTTCATCAGAGCAAAAAGAACCGCTCCTAAAACATAAAGGATATACGCACTCCGCAGGTGAGATTATAGGTCCAGTGGACGCCTTCTTTGTAATAATAATTCAAGGATTCAAACCACTTTTCCCCGGGTGTTAAACTTTCCACATTGTAATAGGAATTGTTTCGCATTCTGACACCAACACCCCCGTATGTCTCAATGGCAAGTATCCGATTCATTCTGAAGACAGCACCCCCGATTATGTTAAATCCTGCCTTTCGGCGCAAATAATCCGCTGTCCCATACGTCCATTCCGTTCCGTTTGTGGCTATAAACGAACTGTTGTGCATGGTTTGCGTGTGGTGTATGTAAAAAATATCCAGGCCCACATATGGCATAACATGTTCCCGCATTCCTGAAACATAATACCTGCCTTCGGACCTGATCTCCCAAAGCTTATAGTTATCCTCGAGCGGATGGTTGTAGTAAAATGTAGAATCAGGAAAAATCATGTGAGAACCAAAGCCGACCTGGATGGAGTGTGACCAGTGATCTGAAAAAAAGTTCGTATATCCCAGCCTGAACCGTGGAAAATTAAGATCAAAAGGAGTGACAAGGTTAAACGAAATACTGTTTTTCGGCCAATTGGGATCAGGGGGATTGCCCGCATACAATCCGGTTCTGAAAAGGACCAGAATCACGAACAGGAACCATACTTTTCTCATACTATATTCCGGTTTGTTAACCTAATTTACAAATAAAGATGAACCAAATAATATTTAGTTGCGTTACAGGACTATATTAATTACTTTTTTTAAATTGCACGCCTGAATTCTGACCTGACCTCATAGTATAATTGCTTAAGAACCTGGAACCTGGAATTTATTTCAGGACGTAAAAGTATTTTTTTATGGCAGAAATTGATGATCTGATCAAACAGTTGAAACTGGATATTATAGAAGCCCTTTCACTTGAAGATGTGGTTGCTGATGATTTTGATGCTGACACACCTCTTTTTGTCGAAGGCCTTGGTCTCGATTCAATTGATGCGCTTGAGCTGATCCTGCTCATGGAACGCAAATATGGTGTTAAAGTGGAAGATCCCAAGGAGAGGCGCAATGTACTGCGCAATGTTAGGGCCATGGCCGAATGCATAATGGCCGAAAGAAATAAGGGAAAATAATGAATCACAGGGTTTTTGTTACCGGACTGGGCATAATTTCGGCGATAGGTAACGGTACGGAAGAAACCCTCAAATCGTTGTTTGCGCTGAAATCGGGAATCGGACCGTTATCCCTGTTTGAGTCGGTGCATCATAATATTCCTGTTGCCCAAATCAGGTACAGTGATTCAGAACTGGCCCTGCTGGCTGCCTTGAACAATTCAAAAAAAGACTATACCCGTAATTCGCTGCTTTCGCTCATAGCCTCAAAGCAGGCCCTTGCATCTTCAGGATGGAAAGATGCGGAGGAAAAACGCACAGGGGCTGTTTTTGCCACCACCGTAGGCGGAATGGATTATAACGAGAAGTATTATAAATCACTTCTCAGCAGCAGTGAATATAAAGATTACATCCGTTTGTTTGACAGCTCCGATTCTTCAGAGAAAGTTGCTTCATACCACGGAATTCGCAGGCATATTACAACGATTTCAACTGCCTGCTCCTCATCGGCAAATGCCATTCTTACAGGGTCAAGAATGATAAAGAACGGCCTGGTTGACCGGGTTCTTGCAGGAGGTAACGACTCTCTTACGCGCTTTACGCTGAACGGATTTTTCGCCCTTGAAATATTATCGCCAACCGGTTGCCGTCCTTTTGACATGAACCGTAACGGACTTACAATAGGTGAGGGTGCCGCATTCCTTGTCCTTGAATCCGAAAAAACCGCCGATCCTGCAAAAGTTATCTGTGAAGTAACCGGTTATGCAAATGTAAATGAAGCATTTCATGCTACTGCATCCTCCGAAGAAGGATTGGGGGCAGCCATGGCTATGAGCCAGGCACTGGCTTCAGCCGGATTACAACCATCAGAAATAAGCTATATCAATGCGCATGGTACAGGCACCGAAATAAATGATCTTTCAGAGGGAACAGCCATTGGCAGGGTTTTTTCAGGTGCAATTCCGCCTGTTAGTTCAACAAAGGGTTTTACTGGCCACACATTGGGTGCTGCTGGCGCTGTAGAAGCTGTTTTCTCAGCACTTGCCATTCAGAACAATCTTCTTTTGCCGGCGCTCAATTTCAGTCAACGGATGCCTGAATTGGATTTTGAGCCGCAAATAAAAACGGAAACGGCGGTTGTGAAAAACGTAATGTCGAATTCATTCGGATTTGGAGGCAGTAACACAACACTTATCTTTTCAAAGGTCTGACATGAAGGCATTGATTAAATCAAACGGTGTTATTTCACCGCAGCTAAGCCATAGCGCAATGCACTTTCCTGCTGAGGTGTGTCAGACTTTGAGCAACAGGCTTGTTTGCGTTGAACCCGAATACAGGAACCTCATAAATCCGCTGCAGCTGAGGAGAATGCCAAGGATACTTAAAATGGGACTTGCATCTTCCCTGCTTTGTATAAACCGGGCCGGAGGTATCAGTCCGGATGGCATTATTGTGGGGACAGGCCTTGGATGTATCGACAATCTCGAAAAATTTCTGATGGATGTGATTGATAATGAAGAGCACGTGACCAGTGTGCTTCCGTTTATCAATTCAACGCATAATGCTGTTGCTGCGCAGATTTCGCTTATGCTTAAAAATCATAATTACAATACAACATATTGCCATCGTGGTTTCTCGTTCGAAAGCGCGGTACAGGATGCCCTCATGCTGATTCATGAAAACAAAGCTGCGAATGTGCTGGTGGGAGGCATTGATGAATGTACTGACGATTTCATGCTTCTTCACAGTTACCTCGATGACTGGAAGCAACCGGTCAATAACCTGGAACTGCTTGACGAAAAATCAAACGGAACCATTGCCGGCGAAGGTTCCTGCTTTTTCATGCTTTCAGCCGATTCATCGCAGGAAGGTGCAGTAATCGAAGGAGTGAGAACCTTCTTAACGCCTGAAAATGCCCCGGCCCAAACCGTAGAGCATGAGATCATTCTATTCCTCCGGGATACCGGTGTACCGGCAAACGAAATTGACGGAGTTTTATTCGGATTGAACGGTGATGTAAGATACGACAGCAATTATGAGGAGCTGATGGCCGGGTTTCTTAAGAATAAAACACATATGTACTATAAACATCTGTGCGGTGAATATTATACATCCTCCGCATTTGCACTCTGGGTTGGCTCCTTGATTCTTGAGGATGGTCAGATTCCTGAAGTTATAAAGTTGAACAGCAGTAACAAAAAGGATGTCAAAAACATATTGATATATAATCAGGTTAAAAACTCTGAACATTCGCTGATTTATCTGAGACATGGCCGTTTATGATGCAATTATAATCGGAGGAGGCCTGGGTGGGTTACTCTGCGGTAATATTCTGAGCAAGGAAGGTTTAAAGGTATGTCTTATCGAAAAAAACCATAAGCTGGGGGGGTCATTGCAAACATTCGGCCGCAGGGGAACCATTTTCAATACAGGTCTGAACTATACTGAAAGTTTGGGCTCCGGGCAGGTTCTTAACCAGTATTTCAAGTATTTTGGGCTGACTGACAGGCTCACATTCAAAAAACTTGACGAGAAAGGCTTTGAAGTTATCAGCTTTAACGATCGTCAATTCCGCTTTGCCATGGGCGCTGAATCTTTCCTGGAAGCAATGATCAGCGATTTTCCGGGTGAAAAGGACGGACTTAAAACCTACCTGAAAAAAATCCATGACATATGTATGGCTATCCCGCTGTACACTTTTTCTGGTGCGCCTTCCAATATTATCGACAATACAAGTCTCAACCAGGGAGCCTATAATTACATTAAATCGGTAATCAGCAATCCCAGGTTGCAAAATATACTTGCCGGAAACAGCATGCTGTATTCCGGAACAGCCAATTACACGCCCCTTTATATTCACGCTCTAATTAATAATTCATTCATCGAAAGTGCCTGGCGCATTGCAGGCGGCAGCCATCTGTTAGTGAATATTCTTGCAAATAATATTACCGATAACGGGGGAACTATCCTTAAACAACGAAAAGTAGCACGCCTTGGTCTTGAAAACGGCAGGGCATCATTTGTTGAGCTTGAAGATGGAGAACAGGTTCACGGTAAAAATTTTATCGCCAACATTCATCCGGCCGAAGTATTGAAAATTGTAGAGCCATCCAGTCTCAGAAAAACCTATACAACCCGGATTAAAAGCCTGGAAGATACTATGGGGATGTTCACCCTGTATCTTGTATTTAAAAAAGAATCGTTTCCTTATCACAATTATAATTTTTACCATTTTAACCAGGATAATACATGGGTTGCTTCGGATTACCGTTCTGAGCATTGGCCACAGAACTATCTTTACATGCCGGTAGCCATGACACGGGATGACCAATTTGCAAAGAGCGGTTCGGTAATAACTTATATGAATTATAAGGAAGTTCAGAAATGGGAAAATACTTTCACCGGCGAACGCGGCGATGATTATATTGAATTCAAGAATGAAAAGGCTGAGATACTGCTTGATTCTGTTGAAAAGCAATTCCCGGGATTCAGGGAACATATTGATTCCTATTATACCTCAACACCGCTAACATGGAGGGATTATACAGGCACCCGCAACGGATCTGCTTATGGCATTGTAAAGGACTTCAACCGTCCGCTGGAAACCCTGATATTGCCAAGGACACATATTCCGAATTTCTTCCTTACCGGTCAGAATAACTATGTGCATGGTATTCTAGGGGTTACAATCAGTTCGGTTGTTACCTGCTCAGGCCTGATTGACGAGGGATACCTGGTTAAGAAGATAAAAAGCGCATGAAAGGAAAACTATGAAATATGATATAGCTATTATAGGAAGCGGATTAGGCGGACTCGAGTGTGCTTACATCCTGGCGAAGGAAGGATATAATGTTTGCGTACTCGAAAAAAACAGGGTGCTCGGGGGATGCCTGCAGACATTCAAGAGATGCGGCACTGTATTCGACACCGGCATGCATTATATCGGCGGAATGGATGAAGGCCGGGTATTAAACCGGTTGTTCAACTATTTCGACCTGAATTCAAGGCTGAAGTTGAAGCGCCTTGATGAGGATGGCTATGATATAATCCGCTATGACGGCACAGACTATAAATTTGCAATGGGCTATGAGCGCTTCAGGGATACCATGATTGATCAGTTCCCCGGTGAGGCAAAGTCTATTGACACTTACATTTCAATGGTTAAAGAAATCCGCGACTCGGTGGATATGTACAACCTCGAAAACATAACCACGTCAAACACTGCTTATCTTAAATATTACGGTATCAGCATAGCCGAATTCCTCGAGTCAATAACGGAAAACAAGGTCTTACGCAACGTATTGGCGGGTTTGGCTCCCCTTTATGGCGGAATGAAGGAAACATCCCCTATTTACGTCCCGCTTGTCATTCATTCTTCTTATATCGAAGGCGCCTACCGTTTCCTCGGCGGAGGCTCTCAATTGAGCGACTGCCTGGCTGATTCGGTAAAATTTTTCGGAGGCACAATCATTCCAAAGGCCGAGGTGACCCGGATTTATCATGAAGGGGGCAGGGTGACCTCACTCGAAATCAACCATGAAGAGCGGATTGAAGCAACGAATTACATTTCTGATATTCATCCAAAGACCCTGTTAAAACTCCTCGATGAGAATGCATTCAAGGCAGCCTATAAACACCGTATAGCAAGCATTACAGAAACGTATGGTATGTTTACTGTTTACCTTGCGATGAAAGCAAATGCCTTTCCTTACAGGAACCGTAATTATTTCTGCTACCAGGTGAAAGACCTGTGGAATGACTTTCATTACACAGAAGATACCTGGCCCGGCGGTTATATGATTCATTTTTCACCAGGCCTTGAAAATCCCGACCATACGGATGGAATTATTGTAAACACTATTATGCGGTGGGAAGAAATGATGCCATGGCTTAATACAACCGTTGAAAACAGGGGCGATTCATACCGTGATTTCAAAAAGCACAAATCGGAACTGGTGATGAACCAGGTAGAAAAAGATTTTCCCGGAATAAAGCAGGCGGTTCGTGCAATTTATACTTCATCACCGCTAACCTATCGTGATTACACAGGTACGTGGGAGGGATCAGTTTATGGCATTCAAAAGGATTACAAAAACCCGATGAAAACATTAATTTTACCCCGCACACACCTGAGAAATCTTTTGCTCACCGGTCAGAACACCAATGTACACGGTGTAGTGGGGGTAACCATTGGTTCTTTCCTTACCTGTTCTGAACTTCTGGGCAAAAAATACCTGATGGATAAGCTGTACAATGAGTGCTAAAAAGAAAACATTCTTCCGCCGTACCGGTGTCAGGGTCCTGCTCGGATTTTTGGTGCTAATTGTAGTCCTTGTGATCTACTTTACCATTGTGGCTGTTGACCGTCCCCCGCATATTGCTGACAAATCAAGCCTTTCCATTCAAAGACAACATCCCGATTCAACAACCTGGGTCTATGGAAACAATTGGATGCATAAGAGCAAGAGTGGTTTGTGGGAAGTTTACCTTGAAGGTAAGCCTTTTGAAAGGGGTGCGGCATTTGGCCAGCTTACAAAGGAGCTGCTCTATTACCAGGAAACCACATTCTTTGACCAGATCAGGGAACTTGTACCCTCCGACCGGTATCTGAAGGTTCTGAAATATTTCACCGCTTTCTTTAACCGGAACCTGGACAAAAGTATACCCGAAGAATACAAGGATGAAATTTACGGTACATCATTTGCCTGTGCTCCTGAATACGATTTCATCGGCAGCGGATATCAGCGACAACTGAATTACCATGCCGCTCACGACATTGGCCATGCCTTACAGGGCCTTAACCTCGTAGGATGTACATCATTCTCGGTGTGGGATGCAAAAGCATCGGATTCCTGCCTGCTGGTGGGTCGGAACTTTGACTTTTACATGGGCGATAAATTTGCTGAAAACAAAATCGTATGTTTTGTCAATCCCTCCGAAGGCAACCGGTTTATGATGATCACCTGGGCCGATCTGATCGGTGTTGTATCCGGAATGAACGAAAAAGGCCTTACCATAACTCTGAATGCATCCCGTTCATCGGTTCCAAAGCAGGCAGCAACGCCGGTTACCCTGCTGGCCAGGGAAATCCTGCAATATGCATCAACAATTGATGAGGCTTATACCATTGCAAAAAGGCGTAAGCTGTTTGTTTCAGAATCCCTGATGATCGGGTCAGCAAAAGATCATAGTACGGCTATCATTGAGAAATCGCCTCTGAAAACATCTCTTTTCCGCTCAACAGGAAACCAGATTATCTGTTCCAATCATTTTCAGAGTGATGCTTTTGCCAACGACGAGGATAATATTGAAAATATTAAAGGTTCGGATTCCTACATGCGGTATCAGAGGGTGGAAGAACTGCTGAAAAGGCATGAGAAAATGAACGAATCGGATGTGGCAGCGGTTTTGCGTGACCAGCGGGTAATGGGCGACAGGAACGCCGGGATGGGTAACCAGCTTTCGATTAACCAGCTGATTGCCCATCATTCGGTAATCTTTAAACCCGACAGCCTGCTCGTTTGGGTTTCCACTTCGCCCTGGCAGTTGGGTCAATACGTCGCATATGACCTTCATGAAGTTTTCGGTAGTAAAAAATCACCGGTAAGTGCATGTCATGAGATTGCTCTGGAAAACAGGGTAATTCCTGCAGATACATTCCTGAATTCACCTGATTACATGAAATTCATTGATTTCAGAAAAATGTCGGCCGAATTAAGAACTTACGGAAAAAATAAAGAGCCATTGCCGGAAGGGTTCATTGATGAATATGAAACAAAAAATCCTGAGTTCTACCAGGAATATGTAAATCTTTCATCCTATTTCGAAAAAACAGGTGATTATGCTGATGCGCTGAAATATACCGAAACGGCACTACGGAAGATTTTGCCCGGACTGGATGAAAAGATAAAGCTTACTGAACGTTCTCAAAAATTAAGAAAAAAGGTTCACAATGGTCAAACGCAGCATTGAAACCGGCAGTCCTGAGGAAATCAGGCGCTTCCAGGAACAGGAACTGATGAAACTTCTATCATACCTGAAGCTCAATTCAAAGTTTTACAATGCCTCTTTCAAAAGGCACAAAATCGATACTGAAAAAATTAAAACGCTGGAAGACCTGCGTCTTCTGCCATTAACAACAAAAGAAGATCTTCAGATTCACGGTAACGATTTTGTATGCGTCGAAAAAAACAAAATAGTGGATTATATCACCACTTCGGGTACCCTTGGTGATCCTGTTGTTTTCGCAATGACTGACAATGATTTGAACAGGCTAGCTTATAATGAATACCTGGGTTTTAAAATCGCAGGTTGCACGAGCAATGACGTATTCCAGCTAATGACAACAATCGACAGGAGATTTATGGCAGGACTTGCATATTTCCTGGGATCAAGGATGCTGAAATCGGCCATGATAAGAGTGGGTAACGGTATTCCTGAATTGCAGTGGGATTCCATACTTCGTTTTCAGCCAACCACCCTGGTGGCTGTGCCGTCATTTCTTGTAAGCATTATTGATTATGCTGAAAAGCATGGTATTAATTACAGGGAATCAGGTGTAAAAAGAGCCATATGTATAGGCGATTCAATCCGCAACACTGATTTTACCTACAATACACTGGGAACAAAAATTTCCGGGCATTGGCCCGAATTGAAATTGTATTCAACCTATGCCTCAACTGAAATGGCTACCTCGTTTACTGAGTGTGAGCATGGAGTGGGCGGGCATCATAATCCCGACCTGATCATCGTTGAATTTCTTGATGAGCAGGACAATCCGGTTTCACCGGGGACACCGGGTGAGGTAACCATTACAACACTTGGTGTGGAAGGCATGCCGCTGTTACGGTTTAAAACAGGCGATATCGCCCAGTGTCATACAGAGCCCTGCAAATGCGGAAGAAATACAATACGTATAGGACCGGTATTAGGTCGTAAAAAGCAAATGATCAAATTCAAGGGCACTACTCTGTATCCGCCCGCTTTGTATGATATTCTTGAGAATATTGAAGGAGTGAAAAATTATGTGGTTGAAGTATATACAAACCAGATCGGAACGGATGAGATCCTGATCCGGGTGGGTTCTAACGATCATTCCGAAAGTTTTGAGAAAACGATAAAAGATCATTTCCGGGCCAAATTGCGGGTAGCGCCATCCATCTCCTTTGAAACCGTTGATTATATCAGCAGCCTGCAACAACCCCCCATGAGCCGCAAGCCTGTGAAGTTGATTGACAGGAGGTGAAGAAGAGGTGAGAGAAGAGAGGAGAGAGGAGAGCAGGGAGTAGATACTGGATACTGGATACTGGATGCTGGATGTTGGATGCTAAAAGCCCGTCATTGCGAGGAGCTTGATTAATAAATGATTATAGTTAGAATTTAACGTGACGAAGCAATCTGCCGGCACAGGAAGGACCCTGCAAAGACTGATTTTGCAGAATTCAACACAACTTGACTTCATATAAATTGTTACTTATGTAAACTACTAATTATTAACCACAATCATGGATAAAGAAGTTTTGTCCGGAGATGGTGTGAGAATCCATTATAGGATAACCGGAACCGGCTCAGTTGCCCTTTTCTTTGTGCATGGCTGGCTTGGAAACGCCGGTTGGTGGAACAGTCAATGTGATTATTTTGCAAAGAGATTCATAGTCGTTCAGATCGACCTGGCAGGACATGGACAATCGGCTAAAAACAGGCAGCTTTGGTCATCAGAGCAATATGCTGCGGATATAAAAGCTGTTGCCGATGAAATCGATGCCCGGAAAATAATTCTGATAGGTCATTCCATGTCGGGTGCCTATGTCATCCAGGCTTCGTTGATTATCCCTGAAACAATAGCCATAATACTGGTTGATACATTGCGAGACCTGGATCAGCTTATAACCTATGACCAGGCAGAGGATTTCATGTTCAGTAATTACAGGAAAGATTTCAAAGCGGCCGTTGAAAATATAATACCAAAGTATCTGTTCGTAGAAACAACACCTGCCGGTGTTCAAAGAAGGCTTCAGGATGAATTTCTCAATTACAAAGGTGACATGGCCATTAAAGTCATTGAACCGTTATATAAAGCGGATATCCGTGCCCTGGCAAAGGAAGTCATGGTGCCGGTAAGGGCAATTAATTCCGACTATAGTCCCACCAACCTTGAATCCAACCGCAAATACTTCAATGATTTTAATTACACAACCATTATGGGAACCGGCCATTACCCGATGCTTGAGAAACCTGATGAATTCAACAGGCAACTCGAACAAGTTTTGAATGATATGGATTTAAGAGGGTGACTATCCGATTAACCTCATGCGATACGCATTCATTGCCGTAAAGCCCAGTTTCTTAATCAGCTTATAATTAACAATGGCACCTACAGGGGCCCCGATAACGGGAACCAGTTGGGCCATTTTAGCCAGGTCTATGTAGTCCCTGTATTCCTGCTGAAATGTTCTCCAATCAAACTCATGTATGTCATCCGGGAGTTTCGCGCTTTTTTTATCCCAATCTGCCATTTTTAAATAGACATTTTTGCGGTGAATGTCGCTTGAAAAAGCCAGTTCAAAAATATGGAGGATATATATTCTTTCCTTGTAGTTTTTTATATCAAATCCATATATTGAGCCGATATCATATAATAACTTCAGTTTTATACCGATTAAAATCGGAAAGTCGGCAAGTCCGAGCAAAAACCCTCCTGCACCGGTGATTCCGCCTTCAACAGCAGCTGTTGTCCGATAGAACTCGGTTCGTTTGATAACAGTTTTTTCTAGCAATTCCAAAGATTTTTCATCGGGTTGTTTAAAAGTGGTGTAGGTAGCACCGAACAACACAACTCGAACCATTTGTTTGAGCGTTGTGGTTATTGCTTTATGAATTTTTTCGGGTATCCATTTATTAATACGGTCCTGGATACTTTTTGACATTCTGCCCAGGATGGATGGTTTACGCATCATAGCTTTTTGCCATCTCTTCATTTCCGCAATTGCATCTTTGGTATACTGATCCATGCAGAAAGAACATAAGGCGCTTGCATTTGTTTCAGGGTCGCTTAAAACGAAGTTAGCGATACTAATATTTGAATTGAGAAATTATATTAAGCAGGAATAATGTTTATATTCGAATTACAAACACCCAACGGTCAATTCACCCAAACGACCTCATGAAGTCAGTATTTAAAATTTTTATTCTTTTACTGGCCTATGCATGCAACGCTCAGGGCCGAAATGTTGTTAATCATGATTTATCATTATCCAGGATAATTGACTCGCTTAAAATCGACAAGAACACCATTTCAATCCTTATCGATAAATCGGATTACAGGCTTTATATCTGCAGCAATGAAAAAATAATCAAAGAGTATCCGGTTGTTTTCGGGAAAAAAGACAACCAGGATAAATTGATGCAGGGCGATAAGTGCACTCCGGAAGGCAAATTCAATATCATCTCGAAATACCCGCACAAGGAGTGGTCAAAATTCATCTGGATCAATTACCCGAACCAGGATTCATGGAGAAAACATAATGAGGCAAAAAAGAACGGTACGATTCCAAAAAATGCTGAGATTGGTGGCAGCGTGGGCATCCATGGCGTTCCAAAAGGAATGGATTACCTCATTGATTTGAAATATAACTGGACGCTGGGATGTATTTCGTTAAAAAATAAAGATGTGAATGAAATTTATCCGTATATAAACAAAAATACGGTGATAGAAATCCGGAAGTAATAAATCTGAATGCGTCAACTATCTTTATATACGTGTGAGTTAATAAGAGTATTCTTAATTTTTTGCATTCCTTTTTTGCAGGGCTGTAATTCGAATGCTGTTAGACAGGAAGAAAATAAAATCCGCTTCTCAGCTTATTTTATTCCTGTAGAGGGCGGACATATCGATATGAAATTGGACAGTATTACTCCTGTGGATAGTTTAATACCCCAATTAAGATACAAAAACCAATTATATGAAACCTACAAAGGTTATTGGATCGGATATAATGATTTAATGTTTTCAATTGCCGTGTATTCTGAAAGGGCAATAAAACCGTTAATTGATTTTATTGATACAACAAATATTGAATCCAGAATACCGGCTATATATACATTGCACTTAATAGGGATTAATTGCAGAATAGCAGGAAGAACATATGAACAATTTTCCAATAAACAAGCACGCCGGGCGCTTCTAAGCCTTTTAGTGAAATATGATAGTCTCCAGCCTCTGATAATGTCATTATTGAACAGAGACCCAAAAGAATCTGATATTCCGGTTCTTTTGAATATCATGGATTCGGTAAAAACAAATTGCTGGGCGATAACAAAAGCCTTGAACACTTACCATCTCAAAGATGCGCCTGTTAAAACAGAATCATCCTGGGATTATCTTCTGTACAGTTTTCCGGAAAGGGTTTCAGACGATCAGGCTATTCTATATAAAAAGTTATGGCTTGATTGGTGGAAAAAACAAGATGATTCATATAAGGAATACTTAAAAAAAAGCAACATCAAAATAAAAGATTCAGTATACAATTAGGTTTTTATTCTTTTTTATGAGAACATCCCTGTTCTGAGTAAATATTATTCTTTCGACTTCTTTTTAATAAAAATTGCATGAAATTCAACGATTTCCAACGCGATAGTCTGAGAGATGATCCTGATAATTACAGGTTAGTATTCTTCTATTTCAATTCAAAAGATTCAAGAGTCCTTGTTCCTAAAAGATTTCGGAACTCCGGCTGGACTTTCAATTTTGCCAATCCATTCACGTATTTAATCCTGATTGGAGTTGTTTTGTTTATTGGTTTGGTGGTTCTTTTCGCTTAAGGCCGGGGCTACTCCAATAGATTGAACTTAATTAAAACTGAATTGTCTCTAATAAAATTCAGTTTCAAATCCCTATTTTCCAAACCATTAAAACCAAACCCCATTAATACTACCCGTAAAACCTCGCTGGTCTTTGGATTATTTTTTGCAGGTACTTTTGTGTTTTCCATACCTGCCCTGTTTTTCTACGATCCATTATTTAAAAGCAATGAATACCTTGTTCTCGGCGGATTTGACACACGGATTTCAATAGGTGCGTTATTCGAAATATTATTGGCCATTTGTAACATCGCCACTGCTGTTGTTATTTTCCCGGTTTTCAAACGTGTCAGTGAATCGGTATCTCTCGGTTATGTGGCATCGCGGACAGTAGAGTCCTTACTGATTCTTACAGGTGTGATCAGTCTGATGTCAGTTATGAGTTTCCGGGCCGGATTCATTTCAGGGGGTGATACACACGACTTGCTTATGACAAAGCAACTATTCGTTACTTTTCACGACTGGACATTCCTCCTTGGACCCCAGTTTTGCTCCGGTTTTGGTAACGGCATGCTACTGGGATATCTTATGTATAGATCAGGGGCTGTCCCAAAACGTTTAGCGTTAATCGGACTTATCGGAGGTCCATTGGCATTCCTGGGAGGAATAATGGTGTTATTTGATGTACTTAAACCCCTGAGTCCGGGTTTGTTTGCTTTTACAGCACTTGAAATCATCTGGGAGCTTTCAATCACTTTTTATTCCATTTTCAAGGGCTTCAGCTCATCTCCGTTGCTTGATTCAAAAATCAGCTGATCCCCTTATGAATTATCGTCATTTTCTTGCTGCAGTATGCATAGGTTTTGGCGCAACGTTGTTCACTGATCTCTGGAACCTTTTCCTTAAACGAAGTTTCAATATCCGGTCACTTGATTTTTGCCTGCTGGGGCGTTGGATATTGTATATGCCTCATGGTAAATTCATTCATGATAATATAAAAATGGCCCAACCAAAGTCCTATGAGTGTGCAATTGGATGGCTGGCCCATTACAGCATTGGGATTTCACTTACAGTTTTCTTTGTTCTGTTCGTGATCCTGAATTGGATCAGGTTGACTATTTTCTCAGCCCTGTTATACGGTATCTGTACAGTCGTATTTCCCCTATTTGTTTTGCAGCCTTCGCTGGGATTAGGCCTTGCTTCATCAAAAACTCCCATACCTGCACAAGCGAGGTTCAAAAGTCTCATGACCCACTTCTTTTTTGGACTGGGCATTTGGCTTTTTGCGAGTGTGGCGAAATATTTCTTCAAATTGTATTAACCAGGCCGAATCGCAAAAATCTTCATGTTGCTTAATTATTATAGAGGTCGATTTTAGCTTAAATGAAACTGACTACTTGAAAGTCTCGTTTAAAAAAAATATTGACCACTATAAACCTCAAAAATGAACCAATTTTACAAAAACCTGATCAGTGTTATTACTTTTGTAATAGCCTTCACAATTGCCGCAAGCGCACAATACACCATCCAGGACAGTGATGTCACAGTCGAAAATGGCATTATTACTCAATGTAACACTGCTTCTTCGGATTGGGGAACAGGAGAACTGAATATCCCCGCGGTGCTTGACGGACAGAATGTAAAAGGTATCAGTTACAATGTGTTTTCATCAAAAGGTATTACAAAATTAACCCTGGCCGAAGGTATTGAAGAAATTAAAGCGTATTCATTCGGTTCAAATCCTATCATTGAAATCCACTTTCCGGCCAGTCTTCTGAAAATTAACGCCGGTGTATTTGAACATTGCTCCCTGACCAAAATTACGTTGCCGGTTAACATTGAATATATCGGCAGCAGCGCTTTTGGCTACAACTCAATTGACAGTGTTGTTATCCCTCAAAGTGTAGCTTACCTGGGTAAAAGTATCTTTCAGCATAATAATGTAAAGCATGTTGAATTTGAAGAAAACAGTAACATCCGGTTAATCGATGAGAATTGTTTCCAGGACGGTGGTTACTCAAGCCTTACATCCGTCACTCTTCCAACCAATATGAACCCCGGATTTACCGCATACAGGGATTTACAAGGTAATGTGTATAATGAAGGAAATTCAATCACGGATTTTTCAGGTATATATTTTGCCGATATCCCGCCTCACATTCTGACCACAAAAGATGTGCAGTTTAACAATGACCAGATTATTGATTATTCAGGAAGCTACCCGAAAATTATTATTCCGCATGAAATAGACGGAATTGCAATTAATACCATTCCGGGCGCCTCCTTTGATTATCGGACAATCATCGAAGTAAATTTTTCTGAAGGAATCACATCAATTGATTTCAATGCCTTTGCCTATTGCCATATCAAAAAAATAACTCTGCCAAATTCTCTGGTATCCCTTGGTTCCGGGGCGTTTATGAATAATCTGATCGATACGCTTCAATTGCCTGAGAATTTGAATTCAGTTGGAGGCAATGCCTTTCAGTATAATGTACTCAAATATGTCCGGATACCGGGAAGTCTTACTCATTTGGAATCATGCGTTTTTCAGAACAATTTACTGGACAGCATTTATATACCTGAAACTGTTATTTCTATAGGTAGTTGTGCTTTTGCCGATAATCAGTTATCCGGTATATTCCTTAATAATACAATCAATTCTGTCGGAACTTTTGCATTCTCTAATAATTTAATTAACAGGGTAACGCTTTCCGAAAACATGACAAACCTGAGTATTGGAGTTTTTGAGAACAACAAATTGGATTCGTTAATTCTTCCGGCCGGTATTCTGTCAATTGACGACCGTGCCTTTAACGGCAATTCTTTGCGAAACATCATCTTACCCGATCATATCAATTTTATTGGTAAGAAAGCGTTTGCGGGAAATGTGGGGTTAGCTTCCGTGGAATTACCCGATGTTACCAGGGACGGATATACATTCATCAATTGGCAAAATAACAGCGATTCAAGCTCTGTTACAAGAATATTGGATTTTGATGCTTCATACGAAGCCCTGTTTACTATAAATTCATATGATGTGATTTTTACTTCCGGAGGTAACGGAATATTGGCAGGAGATACGATCCAGGTTGTTGAATATGGAAATGACGCAACCGGGGTCCACGCGATACCGAATCAGGGTTATCATTTTCAGAAATGGCAAAATAGTATAACCGGTGATTCAGTCTCTGCAAGCAATCCGCTTGTAATTTATAATGTGAATAAAGATACAGCCCTGGAAGCTGTATTTGTAAAAGATATAACAACATTAACAGGTGACCAGGAAATCAGTCTGGTGCTATACCCTAACCCGGTAATTCATACGCTTAACATAAAATCTCAGGTGAAAATCAGGTCTGTTGAAATAATAAACGGTAATGGTTCTATCATCTGTCGGAATGATGTAAACCAAACACAGGTCAGTCTGAGTATGAAAAACGTTGCGCCTGGGATCTATTTTGTGAAAGTTGGCGTTGAAAATAGTTTTATTATAAGAAAAGTTGTGGTTGAGTAGCATGTAGAGACGCGATTTATCGCGTCTCCTAACCGTGTATGAGGTCAGAGATACCAACAGGTCAGATTGCCGCATAATGATCCGACTCTGACAGGTCTGCGACTCTTTCAGGTCAGATAACTGTCACGTTTTGATTTCACCCACAAACTGAATCGGGGTTTTATTGAATTTCTTTTTGAAGCAGCGTGTAAAGTAACTGTGATCATTAAACCCTACCATGGTGGCAATTTCAGCTATGCTGATGTCTTTGTTCTTCATCAATCTTGCAGCCTCTGTAATTCTTACGTTACGGATAAATTCATTGGGTGACATACCGGTAAGGCTTTGGATCTTGCGATATAATGTTGAATGACTGATATGGATCTTTTCGAGCATCATAGTTACGTTGAACTCCGGATCTTCAATATTTTCCGTGATCAGTCCGATGATCTGCTGCATAAAATCCACATTGATCTGTGACAATCCCCCGGGATTAAATTCAGAGCCAATCCCTCCTGAGAATTTTTCTTTAATGATTTCCCTTTGTTTCTTCAACGAATCAATCCTGGCTTTCAGCAATTTCAGGTCCAATGGCTTGGCTATATATGAATCAGCTCCGGCCAGGTATCCTTCATACCGGTCATCATTAGTGAATTTGGCCGTCAGCAGAATGATCATAATGTGGTTCACATTAAAATCAGCCTTTAATTTCTTACACATCTCAAATCCGTTCATTCCGGGCATCATTACATCACTCACTATCAGATCGGGATGTTGTGAACACGCGGCTTCATATCCTTCAATTCCGTCCCTGGCTTCAGATATTTTATAGAATCTTGATAAATGCTTACTTATAAGTTTTCTTAATTCATTGTTGTCTTCGACAACAAGCACCGAGAAATCCGAATCCGCCACTAATCCGCTTTCTGATTCAGGTGTGTCGTCTGAAACCAGTATTTCATCAAGAACTACCTTAAATTCACCGGCAGGATGATTGGGTAAAACGGTTTGCTCATCTTTAACTTCCTTTAAATTTTTGTTCAGGGGTATGCGGATTGTAAACATGCTCCCTTCGCCCTCCTTATTACTTTTCACGGTGATTGTACCCTGGTGAAGGTCGACTATGTTCTTAACCAGATGAAGGCCGATCCCCACACCGAATGTTCTTCCCGTAACCGAACTTACCTGGTAAAAACGATCGAAAATGTGTTCGATCTCTTTTTCGGAGATACCATAGCCGGTATCTTTAACAACTATTTCAATAAACTCTTTGCCCTCAGTCTTTAAAAGCGAATATTCAACCTGGACACATCCGCCTTCATTTGAATATTTAAAAGCATTGCTGACCAGGTTGGTCAGAATCGTTTCGATTTTTTCCACATCGCAATAAATGGCCTTATTTATTTTTCCGTTGACAGTGAAGACCATGTTCTTCCGCTTGGCCAGTGGCTGAAACAGCTCCTTCAGCTTTTCGAAAACTTCATCAATATATGTAAGTTCGATATCCAGCCTCATATCACCGGATTCAATCTTCCTGAAATCGAGGAGTTGCTTTATAAGTGTTATCAGCCGGTTTACGTTCATCCAGATGGACTGCAATGTGTTTTTATCCACACCGGGTTTTTCATTCAGCTCTTCAACACCGCATGAAATAATCGACAAAGGAGTGAGCAGCTCGTGTGAAACATTTGTAAAAAACCTCAATTTGAATTCGTTTATGTTTTCGTTCTTTACCCGTTCTAGTTTCTCAATTTCAAAAGCCTGTTTGATTTTCAGGTTATTCATGCGGAACCAGAAGATCATATAAATAATTGACAGAAAAAGTAACAGGTAAATGGTTATTGCAACTTTAGTTAAAAACGGTGAAGGTTTCACAACAAGGATAAGGCGAACCGGTTGTTCATTCCATATCCAGCTGTTATTGGCAGCCTTGACAAGGAATGTATATTTTCCCGGGGGTACATTAGTATACACAGCTGTCCGGTTGTTGCAATCCGACATGATCCAGTCGTTATCAAACCCTTCGAGCTTATGCATGAATTTGTTGTTTTTTGCCTGTGAGTATGACAACGCTGAAAAGCTGACCGAAAAGTTATTTTCCTGGTTTGAAAGAACAAGCCTGTTATCCTGTATTCGCTCTGCCTCAACAGGTTCATTGTTGATCTCAATTTTTGTTACCACCACAGGAGGTAAATAGAGGTTGGGCTGAAATTCTTCGGGATTAAACCGGTTAAAGCCATGAAGACCGCCGATATATATTCTTCCCTGGTTGTCCTTATAAGAGGCTCCAAGGTTGAATATATTACCCTGTAGCCCGTCATCAACGGTGAAATTCTGAATGTTCAAATCCTCGTTCTCGACAACAAGCCTCACCAGTCCCTTATTCGTGGTAGCCCAAATTGCGTTTGAATTATCAGGAATCAGGTTATACACCGTATTGCCGGTGAATTCCATCACTTTCGGGAAATTCCTGAAGGAATTGGTTTTGCGGTCGTATTGAATAATGCCATCTGTGCCTGTTCCAATCCATATTCTGTTTTTATTGTCCTCTACAATCACATTGACTGTATGGCCGCTCACCCTGAGTTTAGAAAGGCCGAAATCGTTAATGGTTTCAAATTTCAGCGAAGCATGATCCTTTAAATCACTTTTCAGCCGGCTGATTCCTCCGTCTTCTGTTGCAATCCAAAGAACGTGCTGTGAATCGATCAGAATGGAAGTAATATTTTTACCGCATATCGAGTTGGGATCCCTGCTATCGGGCAAGTACTTATACGTATCGAATTTGTCAATTTCATGATTGTAAACCAGTTTAATCAATCCTTCGCTGGTTCCGACCCATAAGCAGTTATACCTGTCTTCGGCAATGCAATTCACCGAATACGGCGGCGGGCCCTGTGAAAAGAAATATCTTGAAACGATGTTCTGCAGCTTTCCTGTTTTACCGTCCTTTTTATAAAGTCCGAGGTAACGGGTTCCAAACCATAAATTTTCACGTGAATCCTTAAAGATGCAGAATACGGAATTATTTTCCGATGTGAATTCATTTAACACCGGAAGATTCCTGTAATCTTTGAATGTTTTTTTCTCCAGGTTGTACAAACCAATAACCAGTGAACGGACTCCGAGCAATAATTCATTTTCATTGACCGGATAGAAGCAATAGACTACTTCGCTTGTTAATGGGGTATTTGAACTGGGTATATTGAATAATTCGAATTTATAACGCTTTAAATCGATCTTATTCACGCCTCCTCCCATGGTTGCAAGCCACATCGAACCTGAAACATCCTGTTTCATTTCATAAATTTCCGATTTTGAAGGAAGAGTGGTGGAGACACCTTCATTATACGATATTATTTCGGGATCATTTGCATTCGGATTCGATATGATACTTAACCCGTTTGATGTTCCAACCCAGATGGAGTTGTCAGGCGTTTGTTCCAGACAGAAAATAATATTATCACATATGTTTTTCCCTTTGTTCCCGGCGTCGAGGTAAAAATGATTCAGATATTCAATCGAATTATCCGTTATACGCACCTTGAACAAGCCCGTCTCCCACGTTCCGATCCAGGTATATCCGTTTTTATCTTCAAGAAAACTCCATATTCTTACCGGATTTGTGAGGTTAAAAACATTCTGGCTGATATAGTAATTTCTGAATGAATCGGTTTTCTCATTGTACACATACAGTCCGTTTTCCCAGGTTCCGAAAAGTATCCTGCCCTGTGAATCTTCGTAAATGCTCGTTACATTGCCGAAGGGCACAGCCCCGGGATTGTGTTTATCTTCGGCATAAATCTTCATTATTTTTTTATCGGGATCATACCGGGCAACGCCATGATAGGTGGCGATCCACATCCTGCCTTTGCTGTCGCGCAGAAGGTCCTGTATCTGGTTATCATTAATGTATAAAGCCTTTGTCGGATCGTTTGAGATTGTAGTAACGGATTCGGTTTTCGGATCAAAAATCTGGATGCCAAAATATTTCGTTCCCAGCCACAATTTTCCATCCTTAGCCACTTCAATGCATTCAAATACATTTGATTTAAAATATGCTTCACCGTTAAGCCTGTTTTTGTAGACCTTCACCGTATAGCCGTCGTAACGGTTCAGTCCATCCAGGGTGGCGAACCACATATACCCGTCGTTATCCTGGATGATACTTGAAACAAAGTCGGATGACAGTTCATTCCGGTCATCTATCCGTTCGAATTTCAGGTTTTCATTAGCCGATAAACAAAAAGGAAACAGAAGAAGGACACCGCATATGAATCTTTCAGCAAAAAAGGAAAGAAACGATTTGATATTTTGTTTAATGGGCATAGGAATATCAAATATAATGAATTCTTTGGGGTGATGAAAGGATCAATTCTGCAATTGACTAATTTGTACCAGAAACTGGTCTGTATATCCTAGAAAGCCGTAAATAAACTATTTTGACAAATTTATACCAGAGAATGACAGAAATGTTTAATAGTGTCCACACCAATTTGAAGTAATTTGGCTTAGTCAATCCATGGATTTTTTTTCTTATGGTTGTATCATAACCCTTTTTTCTATTTCTAAACCACTAAAAACTATTCTATGAAAAAATTATTTCTACTTTTTTTAACTGTTATCAGCCTTCCGGTATTGGCCCAATACCCGAAGGGCATGACTGATATTACCTCGGCACTTGCTGCAGGTGATGCCGGTTTTGCGCTTACTACGGAAGACGACAGAAGCGGAACTTTTAAAAGTACGCTCGTCATCATTGGGGACAATATGTTTTTTACTGCTAAAAGCACAGCCAGCGGTGATGAACTGTATATAACCGATGGAACTGTTGAAGGCACTAAGATGGTAAAAGACATTAACCCCGGAAGCGGCGATGCAAGTCCCCGTTACCTTGTTGCTGTAAATGGTAAACTGTATTTCCAGGCCGATAACGGAACTGATGGCGTTGAGCTTTGGGAATCGGACGGAACAGAAGCCGGAACCAAAATGGTGGCTGACGTTTACCCGGGCGCTGAGTCATCAGCTCCTGATATGCTGACCGTTCTTGACGGTAAGATCCTTTTCAGGGCAACTACAGTAGCCAGTGCTGCCGATGGCAAAAAATGGCTTCACATTTTTGATCCCGGGACCCAGGAAGAAACCCTTGTAAGTGAGATTCAGGCAAGGGCTGAAGGCGATGCCGTAATTCCAAGGATACAGGTTGACAACAAGCATAAGGTAGCCTATTTCATTGGTGAGCCTGTTGGTGAAAACCAGGAAGTATACAAAACAGACGGTACTTCTGAAGGTACAGGCAAAATTTTCGATGTTACACCCGAAGCATTGGGAAGCAGCAATATCCAGTGGGTATTTGTACATGACGATTCCGTTGTAGTATGGCGTCAGAAAACTCCGCGCAAATATGCTGGAGCTGACAGCGTAAATTATGTACAGCACCTGAGTGAGCAAATCTGGATTTCAGACGGAACCGCTGAAGGAACCCGGTTGCTTTCACATTTCGATAAAAACGTGGATACCGACGGTAACGGAACCAATACACAATTTGCATTTCCTGTAAGCTGGAAAGGTAAACTGTATTTCCGCGCTGATAACGGTGTAAACGGTGTTGAATTCAGTGTTTCTGACCTGACTACAGAAGGAACTCACCAGGTTCAGGATTTGAATCCCGGTACCGATGCAAGCTGGCCGGAAGATTATGCCGTGTATAAAGGCTATCTCTGCTTCGATGCTAATGCCGGCAATGGTAATGAAGGAGCTGAAATCCGCTATTTTGACGATGCCGACAACACAATTAAATTAATGGCCTATGCATGGCCGGGTGATGATGGCAGCTGGTCAAAAAGAACAACTGCGGTGCAGTATGACGGTGTTGATTCACTGTTGTATTTCGTTGGCAGTGGCCCTTCAACAGGAGGCCCCGAGCTTTTTGTAGCTTCCGCATTCGGTAGCCAGGCTGAATTGGTATATGCACTGGATCCGGCAGGTTCCACACCGCATAACCTTAAATCGTGGCAAAACTCCCTGTTTTTCACTACCAATAAGGTAAACAGGTTATTCCGCTACCAGTTCACGATCGCTCCCAAGATCAATGCTGAAGGTAAAATTTTCTATGATTATTCGAACTTCCAGGATACCATTAAGGTAAAACTGTCGATTGCCAATTCAGAGTCGCTTACCAACAAGGTTTTGAAAGTTGAACCCAATGATAACTCCGAATTGTACCTGATCAGCAAAACAAAAGGAGGAACATTCGGAACTGCTCCGATTTATACAGCCAATACAGGTGTTGATTCTTTCTATGTAAAAGCTAACCACACCAAGATGAGTCCCGACGGATTCAAATTTGAAAGCACCCTGAGAGTTGTACATCTCGAAATCGACACCCTGCTAATCGGTGCAAGATCGGTTCTTGAGCCTGTATTCCGCAATGAAATGCTTTATCATATCGATCTTGGAAACACCACATCAGCCATTGACAACAGCGTGGATACCCTTGGAGCTTACCAGTCTGTTTTCGATCAGGCATATGGATTGGATACACTCGCAGGTAAAACATGGGGTTACAAGACAGGCGGCTGGGGCTGGACCGGCTCAGGAAATAAGTGGAACACCATGCGTGAAGCAAATTACCAGGCAAATCCTGAAGGACAGTTCTATGACCTCCAGGTTGAACCGGGCGACTATGTAGTTCAGATCGGCTGGTATGAAAACTGGGGTACAAGAACACAGAAAGTAACGGCAAACGGTGAAGATGTAATTGCAGAAATCGTCTCCCTCCCTGGTGATTATCTGGTAGAAGATTTCGAAGTCACTGTTGAAGACACTATTCTTTCAATAGGATGGTCATCACTTAACGCTAACAACGCATACTTCTCATGGATTAAAGTGGGTAAGAAATGCACCGGAGGCGATTGTGCTACAAAATGTTTTGACCCGATGTGCCGCTTAAGGTCAAGTTTATATTCGCCCGAAGAGCCTGTTAACACTCAGGATGTACCTAAAGAGGGAGACATGAGTGTTTACCCGAATCCGGCAACCGGCTCGGTTAATGTTTCACTGGATACCAAATCATTTACATCCATCCAGATCATTGACCTGACAGGTAAGATTGTTTTACGCACCAATATTGACAATACAATTACAAGACTCAATGTGAATTCACTGCAAAACGGAGTTTACCTTGTAAGAGCCATTGGAAACGGAGGTGTTAAAACTCAGAAACTCATCATCTCCAGGTAGTCAACTGATTCCCTGAAGAGGATATTCCTCATAAAGCGTTTTCTCATTCAGAACTAAGCAGAACCGGGTATTTCGTTCGCGGAATACCCGGCCATGCTCAGTTTAATGCCTGAACCATGTGAGATAACCACTTCGCATTTCCTTAAAAAATCAAATAAAAGCTTATGAAAAGAATAGCTTATCTATTCCTGGCAGCATTTTCTATTTTTCAGATCAATGTTTCCGTTTTTTCAAACAGCCCAAATACAGGTATGGCTTCTGAAATCGCTCAGCATACCGTGTCGGGCAAGGTTACTTCAGCTACGGATAATCTTCCTATGCCGGGAGTGAACATTGTGGAAAAGGGAACAATGAATGGCACAGTTGCAGACATAGACGGGAAATACACGCTTACCGTATCCGGCCCCGATGCGGTGATTGTATTCTCTTTTATCGGTTTTGGCCAGCAGGAAATAAAAGTAAATGGCAGAACCAATATTGATGTGGTGTTGGAAGAAATGGTCTCTAAGCTTGAAGAGGTGGTTGTATACGGATATGGTATCCAGAAGAAAGCTGATGTTACAGGGGCTATTTCAACTATAAAAACAAAAGAACTGACCTCTATTCCTGTGACCAATGTAGCCACTGCCATGCAGGGCCGGGCTCCCGGGGTCCAGGTAGTTCAGAATTCAGGTTCGCCCGGATCCGTAGCTTCTATAAAGATCAGGGGAACCGGAACGATCAATAACTCTGACCCGCTGTATGTAGTGGATGGCTTTATAACAGAAAATATGGATTTCCTCAATCCCGACGATGTACAGGATATCCAGATTTTAAAGGATGCCTCATCCTCTGCCATCTATGGTGCCAGAGCGGCTAACGGTGTTGTTATCGTTACAACAAAAAAAGGGAGTGAAGGAAAACTTAAAATCAACTTCAATACCTATTGGGGAATGTCCGATTTCTGGAAACAACCCAATATTATGGATAAATACCAGTATAAAGATTTGTACGAGGCAGCTCACGGGGGACAGCTCTTGTTGAATTCAGCCCGCGATACCCTGCTGTTTAATGATTATGCTGCCGAAAACTGGATGGACAGGATCAGCCGGAAAGGAATGGTTTCAAAATACAATCTCCAGATCTCGGGTGGAAATGAAAAAACAAAGTTCATTATCAGTGGCTTGTACAACAAGGAAAACGGGATCATTAAGAAATCGGACCAGGAAAGGAAATCATTCCGACTGGGCGTTGAAACCAAGCTCACCAATTACATGAAACTGAATCTGAACAGCATTTATACCAACAGTACAAGGGATAAAGTGGTGGAAGGTGAATATAACATCTTCCAGTACGCCCTGAATACTCCCCCCAATCAAAGTCTGCACCCGGCCGAGGCCTTTAACTGGAGAGGGGATGAATTGGTTTCCGTGAGAGACGCCCTGTCATGGAATCCCTATACCCGCTTGTGGTATGCTGATCTGAATGAAAGTACCAATCAATATATAAATAACCTTGAACTCACTATAAACCTGGGCAAATCCTTTACCCTGAATACCCGCGCAGGTTTTGATAAATATTACAACAAGAATACAGATTTCAGGAAACGCTATTCCCCCGATATCTATCAATATTATGATGACATCAATTATGGTGATGATACCTACCAGGAAGCACAGATTACCAAGACCAAATGGCAGGTTGAAAATATCCTTTCTTTCAATAAAACGATCGGCGAGCACAACCTGAACATGGTTACAGCCCTTGCACTTGAAGGATATAACAACGAATACCTGTTCGCCCGGAAATCCATGTCGCCTGGTTATAACCCTGTTTTCCAGTCGCTTAACGCAGCCTACCTGAGTCCAACCAATTCCGACGATCACATCAGCTGGACATCAGCAGGAATTCCTTTCAGGGTGGATTACAATTTCAAACACAAATACTTTCTTCAGTTTAACTTCAGGGCTGACGCCTCCTCCATATTCAGCAAAGGAAATCGCTGGGGTTTCTTCCCTTCGGTTTCATCAGGATGGACTGTAAGCGAGGAATCATTCCTGAAAAAGTTTGACTGGCTGACACACCTGAAAGTCCGTGCCAACTGGGGTACCTCGGGTAACAACCGTATCGATGAGAATGCCAGTTATACGGTCATTGGCACAAGCAATACTTTCTATGCCTATGGCAGGAATTCAATGTATAAACCAGCATGGAGTGCCAGCGGAATGGGTAATCCCAATATTCTTTGGGAAAAGACAAGTGCTGAAAACCTTGGACTTGATTTTGGCTTATTCAATTACAGTGTTTCAGGTTCTTTCGATATTTTCTTAAGAAAGACTTCCGATATGCTTCTTAAGCTTCCCATGGTTTTGTCAAGCGGTATGTCGGGTTCAGAACCATGGCAAAATGCAGGTGAAGTCACCAACAACGGATACGAGGTTAGTCTTGGCTGGAAGAAGAGAGTCGGTAAGTTTGACATCGATATTAACGGAAACTTTACAAAAATTCATAATAAAGTCACCAAACTCGGCGAAGAGGGAAATCCCGTGTGGGGCGGATACCTTACAAATGCCAGCCTGAATACGTTTTCAACCTATACGGCTGTCGGACATCCTATCGGGATGTTTTATGGCTGGAAAATTGACAAAACTAAATACCCCAATGGCATATGGCATGAAGCCGACAGGGAAACCCTTGCTTTAAAGGCTGTTCCCAGCGAATACACTGTCCCTGGCGATTTCATGTTTATGGATTTGAACGGAGATAACAAAATCGACGAGAATGATAAAACGTATATCGGAAATCCGCATCCCGATTTTATGTACAGCCTTAACATGGCATTCCGGTACAGCGGTTTCGAACTAACGTTATTTTTCCAGGGCGTACAGGGGAATGACATATTTAATGTTCAGCGCTATGATTTTTATGGTTACCACGGAGGCAATAACGCCGTTCAGGGGTTGATCGGGAAATCGTATACAACTCAAAATGAAAATGCGCCCTATCCAAGGCTGACCAATACAATCGACTATAACCGCAATTACAGGATATCTGATTTTTATATTGAAGACGGATCGTATTTGCGATTGAGAAACCTGCAACTGGCTTACACATTTCCCAAAAAGTTGTCGGATAAGCTCAGGATCAGCAACCTGAAAGCGTACATCGGAGGCTATAACCTGATAACCATAACAGGCTATTCAGGTTTTGACCCTGAAATCGGAAATGAAAGCAATACATTCATGGGTATTGACCGGGGTTCATATCCCCAGGCAAGAACTTTCATGGCAGGAATTATAATGGACATTTAACACAGGAAGCAATGAGAAATAAAATATTCTTATCCATCATACTATTTCTTACCCTGTCAACAGGATGTGAAAATTTTCTTGAAGTTCAAATGGAGGGTAAAGCCACCGAAGATGATTTCTATCTTACAATCAATGAGCTTCAGTTATCGCTGAACGCAGCTTATACTATCCTGCGGAGCGGCGAATTCCAGAATACGCTGGCCCTTATCGGTGATGCACTGAGCGATGACTTTATTTACCAGGCTACATCATACACCAACTTTGGCGATGATGGCCTCAGGCTTCAAAACTTCAATATTACTTCTGAGAACAGCTGGGTACGCAGTTGGTATACCATTAACTACAGGGGTATATATAAGGCCAACCAGTTGTTGAGTCATATAAACGACAATATCCAGCTTCAATATGTAGAGGGAGTGAATGATACCGATGTTCGCCGCTGGCAGCAGATATATGGCCAGGCCCTGTTCCTCAGGGCGTATTATTATTTCAACCTGGTGCGCACTTTTGGAGGTGTATCCATTGTTCCCGAGGTACAGGATATCAATAATCCGGCCGTTGCCCGTTCAACTAAGGAAGAAACTTACGACTATATCGAAAAGGACTTAAGAACCGCCTGTATTCTGTTGAGTGAGTATATTCCAAGCGAAGATTACGGTGAAATAAGCCAATATGCTGGTTTGAGCATGCTTATGAAAGTGCTGATAACACAGGCCAAACAGGGAGTGCCATCCGAAAAGTGGGATGAGGCAGTTAAAATTGGCAGGACTATTATTGCCAATCACGGGGATCCTGCCGCTGTTCTTACCTATAATGATATATTGAAACTTGAAAAGTTTTATCCTGATTTAACCTGGGATCAGTGGAAAGAACAATTTAAGCTGAACCTGAGAGTGGATGACTTTGAACAAACTGAAATGGCAAAAACCGACGGGACAGGTGTATTTCAGAATTTTCCGACGATGAGTCCCAAACACGGCTTTACACCGTGGCCGAACATGTGGAGGGTGAATTATCAGAATCTTACATCGAATAAGGAGCCCATCTTTGTTGTGCTCAGCATGACCGCCACAGGGGTTGATCCCGGCCAGATCAACCTGTTCAACCAGATCGATGATTTATACAACAATGTATTTTGTCCTTCAAAATCATTGATGGACGTCATGACCAATGAAGGTATCGATCCCAGGAATCTTTACGGCTGTTATTCACATAATATGCAACCTATCGGTTATAATCCTGCTGAATACAATGAATATTGGGGAGGTGTTTTTACCGAGAATTTCCAGCGGTTTGTAAAGTTCTTCCTGATAGCCAACACTGAAGTGCCTCCCGGAGGTGGCGGCTCCCCCCGCAATCTTACCTTGTTACGATATTCTGATGTTTTACTGTTGTATGCCGAAGCGCTTAATGAAACAGGGGACGGTATCACTGCCATCGACATTATTAATGAGATCAGAGCTAACCTGAAAGCATCCATTCCCAAAATCGACAATATTTTCAAATATACCGTCGCATATGGCCCGTATGTATATGTCCGCGATAAAATTCAGATCGAACGCCGGAAAGAGCTTGCCGGTGAACGTGAAAGATATTTCGACCTGCTGAGGTACGGCACAGCCGGAGATGTTCTTACTGAAGCTTATAAAGCCGAAGTTGCCAAATCAAAGCAATATTTCAACTTCGTAAAGGGCGTGCATGAGCTGCTTCCCATACCACAGGTTGAAATTGAGCTGGCACATGGCATTATTGCACAAAACCCGGGGTACTAACATTATAATTATGATAATGAAAAGAATTATTCAACATACAGCCGTTTTAGCTGGCGTTACTTTCCTGTTCCTGGCATGCAGCACAGAATACAATATTTTTGTCGAGCCAAAAGCGGAAATGCAGCTAAGCAAGACTTCAGTGGATGTTCTTGAACCGGTATATATAACCAATATCGGTAAGGGAGAAACTTTTACATTCTGGCCGGGTGATGAAGGGCAGGATTATTCAAAGGTAGGTGAATCCAAAAATACAGGATTACCACCGAACAGGGGTAAAGATTTTGAATATACCTACCTCCGTTCGGGTACATACACTATTACGATGGTAGCATCAAGTTTTGACGAAGAACAGGGTAAACTTGTCCAGAAGGTCAGTACACAGCAAATCACTGTTAATCCGGGAAACAACGGAAATAACTTTACACGCTTTGCCATTGACAACGCCCTTGCAGGATACAGTCCCGAGGGTATTATTAATGGTAACAGGATTTCGATCCCGATAGGGTTCATTAACCGTGTATCGGGTATTACTGATAAAGATTATGCCGTACTGATCAATAAGAGACCTCCGCTCTTCAGTGCCAATAGCTCATCAGCTAAGGTATATAGTGAGGAAGGCACCCTTTTGCAGGGAAGAGGTGACGATCCTTACCAGCTAAACCTGCTGGATGTGAATACCCTTGAGCCAATCGTCAGGAAATTCACTGTTGTACAGGATGGTTTATCCAACGAATATTCTGTCGCGGCACTTTTTTATCCCGTGATTTCAAACCTGAAAGTGCTGGGTTCTGCCGCACTTGAATATTCAAAGGACGGATTAACAGCAGCTACTGAAGAAGAGACCAAAAAGCTTCAGCTGGCCTATCCAGAAAAGACTTTCTTTGGCGTTTTCCTGGTTGGCGTGACTCCAACCCAGCTGCAATCCGCAATTCTTGATTTTACGCTTACTGAGGGTGCTAAACTTTACTTAAAGTCAACCGGTGAGGAAATAATCAGCGGTGAGACACCGGTTGATATTTCAACTACACCGGTAGATTTTGAAATTGTAAGAACGACGGTTGATGGTTTCAGTATCACTTCCACATTCAAAATTTACACGACTATTTTTTAGAATAGCTCATAGCTTTTAATAAACGCATGATGAAATTCTGGAATGTTTCCCGGGGATTATTCCTGTTTCTTTTCATAGGAACAGGAACTATGGTTGCACAGGATTATGTACAACCGGTGGCTGATTATTCGTTTGAAGACAGCCTGGTTGTGGATAATACCGGGAATACCATCCTTAATCTGCGAAACCATACAAGCCTGTATAATGACCCGTCAAGAGGAATAGTGTTGAGGTTTTCTTCCTCACAGAAAGGGTATGCCGTTCTGAACAAGCAATTGCTGCAAACCGATAGTTGCACTGTTTCATTCTTTTTTTATTGGGAAACAACGGGGGCAACCTCATGGCACCAGGTATTCGAAATTCACAATGCCAATACCGGTTCAAACCTTTATTTCACGCCTCAGAACGGCTGGGGAGCTAACCAATGTTCACTAATAAGCGACTGCAAGGAATTCGGCAGCTACGAAAATATCGATGCACGACCGCTTGTGAAAAATACATGGATGCATATCGCAGTTACATTCAATGGTAAACTGGTGACGGTTTATATTAACGGGCAAAAGGCTTCCGGCGGTTATATCATGTTCACACCGGATCTGATCCATGGTGATTCGCTTTATTTTGGCGGAAATCCATACAGATCAGATAATTATTATATCACTGCAAGGCTTGATGATATAAAAATTTTCGATGTAGCACTGTCTGCTAACCAGGTGCAGGCGCTGTATGCCGGGACACCTGTTCCTGAACCTGACGGCTTACATACGGTTTGGGAAACCACCGGTACGCCGCTTGAAATTACGATTGACCTGGCTGCAAAAAAGCAGACCATACGGAATTTCGGTTCATCCGATGCCTGGAATACTGAACAGCTTGGGAAATTCTGGCCGCTTGAAAAAAGGAATGACCTGGCCAGGATGTTGTTCAGTACAGATAAAGATGACAGGGGAAATCCCCTGGGAATAGGTTTGTCGGCCTGGAGATTTAATATAGGAGCCGGTACTACCGAGCAGGGAAATGCCAGCAGGATCAGCAACGTTCCAAGGAGAACGGAAGGATTTCTGAATGCCGACAGCGTGACTTACAACTGGGACAAGCAAAAGGGTCAGCAATGGTTTTTAAAAGAGGCTGCCGGAACCTATCATGTTCCCTGTTTGATAGGGTTTGTAAACAGCCCGCCTGTTTTATATACTAAAAAGAACCTGGGATTCCGTGACTATGGTTTGCCGATGTCAACTATATTAAAGCCTGAATACTTCAGTGATTACGCACGTTTCCTGGCTGATGTGGCCGAACACTTTGAGGCTGAAAGTGTGCACTTTAATTATTTCAGTCCCTTGAATGAACCCCAATGGGGATGGTCTCCTTCAGCTAGCGGTGGAACCGTAGACCAGGAAGGCAGTCCATGGACCAATCAGGAGATTCATGATGTGGCTGTGGCAATTTCTAATGAATTTATAAACCGCAACCTCAATACGCAACTTTTCATCACTGAGTCGGGAAGTATTGCAAACCTGCTAAGAGGAACCGGACATGCCGATAAGCAACTGGCCTCGTTCTGGGATGCTTCTTCTGCACTGTCGCTTGTAGGCACCGGATCATTCTCAAACATTGTTTCCTATCACAGTTATTGGAGCGATTACGGTAATCTTCTCGTGGATGAACGCAATAGTTTATCTGCAAGCGCAAAGTCATTAAATCCGGTGCCGGAGCTATGGCAAACAGAATATTCATTGCTGGGTTCCGGTTACCGTGAGGGGTATCCGGCAAATCAGAAACTATCTGAAATGGATTGTGCCCTTTCATTTGCCCGGATAATCACTGCCGACCTGAATATTGCCGGGACAAGCGCCTGGCAATGGTGGACCACATTTGAAAAAGGCAAGCACGGCGGCGAATCAAGATTTGCTTTAATCGAAGTGTTTACCAACTTAGCCAACAATAACGGGGAGTATCACCCTACCAAATTATTGTATACACTTGGAAATTTCTCCCATTTTATCCGGCCCGGAATGAAACGGGTGGAAACTACCCGTTCCGATGCATTAAGCCTGAAAGACACTTACCAGGATGTTGTTTTTTCAGCCTACACAAACGATGAGGAAAACCAGCTGGTTCTTGTGGCAGTGAATTTCACAGGAGAAGCCAGGGCGGTCTCCCTGGAATTTGCCAATGAAAAAACGATAAAGAATCCGGCCCTGTTTCTTACCGACGATTTCTCAAATCTCCTGAAGCAGGATATCAATCTGTCATCGCAAAATCTGGTTGTACCTGCACGATCAGTGGTCACTTATTCCGCCGGACTTGAAGATATCCCGACCGGTATATCTGAAACAAATACAACGGAATTTGATGCTTTCTTAAATCAGGCAGGAGATC